>JAUWGG010000213.1 GCA_030606525.1 Methanobacteriota archaeon
AAAGACTCAGCCCGGCTAGCCAATTTCCAGTATGCTTCCCCAGAGCAACGCAGTCGTGGCGCTGAACCAGATCAACGTTCTGATATCTATGCTCTCGGGCTCATATTAAACGAGATGTTCACGGGGGAAATTCCTTCCGGTACACGCTATAAAACGATTGCCAAAGTAGCCCTAGACTATGAGTACTTGGACACCATGGTTGAAGAAATGCTGCGCCAGTCGCCGGAAGACCGGATTGACTCAATAGAAAAGATAAAGAATCAACTAATCGGGCGAAAGAACGAATTCATAACGAGACAAAGGATTAGCGAACTGAAGGACACAGTTGTTCCAGTTACAGAACTAGATGATCCACTCATCGCTGATCCTCCTCGGTTGGTTAATTGCGACTGGGATCGGGGCATATTGACACTCATCTTTCAGCAGCCTGTAAATGAAAAATGGGTGTGGGCTTTACAAAACATGGGCAGTCACACTTCGCTAGTGGGTAAAGGGCCTGAAGCTTTCAAGTTCTATGGAGATAAGGCTGTAATCGATGCAACTGAAAACCAAGTTCAGAAGATCATAGACTACTTCAATGATTGGCTACCTGCAGCAAATAGAGTCTATGAACAGCGCATACGCAAGGAGAAAGAAGAGGCCGAGGAGAAACAGCGAAAAGAGTTCGAGCACCAAATTGCAGAGCAAGAAGCACGCCAACGCGTTCTCAAGAACATCAAGTTGACCAAATGAAATGTTGAACTTTTCGAATTCACGCCAGAAGAGATAACGATTGAAGAAAGATTTGCCAAAAGCTCCTTCAAGGATCACACATTCTGACGAAATTTTTGATACTCCCAGACAATGTGGTGCCATTATCCTCTACCTCCATCTGGTATACATAAAGTTAGGAATAGTATTGCTAGTCCCATTGATCGGTGCTAGAATCTAGCAAGAGCTATTCTATGTCTTGGACACTGCATAATTGCCGCCCTTAAGAGGAGTGGCCAAATGGATAATGTGGGACCAGGTAGTATTATCAAGGGTTACTATTGGCCAGAGCCCGTTGAAGTCAAGCTTATTGAGGAATTCGGTGATTACATACACATCGTTGGCGCCACTACTGTCTCGAGAAACCACATCGACCAAATTATTCCTCGCGAAGAGTTCTTAAAGCTCCATGTTGAAGGCATAAGCCCCAATTTCTCAGAAGACCCCTGGAAAGTTTTTTTGGCACTAGAAACAGTCCGCTACCGATTTGCATCCTTATATGATCCGTTATTAGCAATGAATACCTCTAAAGTAGACGCACTTCCTCACCAGATCGAAGCAGTATACGGTCATATTCTTAGACTTCCCCGAATACGTTTTCTGATTGCGGATGACCCTGGGGCAGGGAAAACAATAATGGCGGGCTTAGTTATCAAGGAGTTGAAACTACGACACCAGGTAAGAAGAATCCTGATTGTGGCACCTGGACATCTGAAAGACCAATGGCGTAGAGAACTAAGTGATAGATTTGAAGAGAGTTTTGTCGTGATTGATCGTAGTCTGATGGATGCACTCTATGGAGAGAACGTTTGGCTTAGGGAAAATCAGATAATCACTTCCGTCGATTTTGCTAAAAGAGACGATATTCTTCCTACCATTTCTGCTGCACATTTTGACCTTATTGTTGTCGATGAAGCACATAAGATGAGCGCCTATCGATACGGTGATAAGCTAGATAAGACAGATCGTTATCAATTAGGGGAAGCTCTCTCGCATATTACTGAGCATTTTATGTTCTTGACAGCTACACCACATAAAGGAGACCCGGAGAATTTCCGGCTTTTCCTAGACCTTCTCGAACCAGGATTCTTCGCGACCAATGAAATGCTTCAGGAATCTATAAGGAGCAAAGATAATCCGTTATTCATCCGGCGAATGAAAGAAGACATGAAGGACTTTGAAGGTAAGCCGTTGTTCTTACCCAGGCACGTGAACACCGTTCCATTCAATCTGGGTACTACCTCACCACAAGAGAAGGAACTTTATAACAGACTGTCCGAATATGTCGAAACACAGTATAACAAAG
>JAUWGG010000237.1 GCA_030606525.1 Methanobacteriota archaeon
GAAGACTATTGGTGAAAAATGCAGAGAAAGTGTGAAGAAAATTGGGGATTGGAAAAAAAATATGAAACAGATAGAACAACTGTACCAATCACTCATTGGCAGAAAAGATCGTAGATGCGATCGAAAATGATGAGTTAAGAAGGGAAAGTAAAGAAAAGAACTTCAAGATCGTCTGTAAAAGAGGAGATTGGCTGGAAGGCATGGTTCAAATGCATATGGTTTACAACGAGCTCGTTCAACCGCGGCATTCCAGCGGAAACGTTAAATCAATAGATATGATTTCCTAGAATTGGAGAATTCAAGATGCGCGTCCTCATGCTATCAGAGCGTTGGTTTCCCATGGTTGGAGGTGGGGAATACCATATTCAAAACCTCGCTAGAGAGCTCATTGATCTAGGATGTGAGATTACATTGATCGCTCGATCTTTGCGTGGAAAAGAAGGAGCTGTCAAACCTTTTTATGAGATGCAAGGCGGTAAATTTAAAATATACAGATTACCACCTACAACTTCCTTTACGAACCCAATAGGTAGAATTTCATATACTCCAATGGCGGTTTTAAAAGCTCTAAGCTTAAAGGATGAATTTGACGTGATCCACAGCCAATCGTTTGCTGCTGGCATCCCCGCACTGCTGTTGAAGCATATGTTAAAAATTCCTGTTGTTCATACCGTACATGGGATTTATCAAGAGCAGTGGTCTGATTTAATTTCATCGAAATCAAAAGCAGCGCTTTTTAAAAAAATCGAGCGTTTCATCTTATTCAGAGATTATGATGCAACGATCACCGTAGATAAATATTTCATCTCGGTTGCCAAGAAATTGGGATATTTCAAAAGGAACATAATTTATATACCGAATGGTGTGGACTGCGAGCGCTTTGAAAGTGCCAAGAAGAAAAATGAGAAATATACTTTTTTATTCCTTGGAAGATTGGTCGAGCAAAAGGGTTTGAAATACTTGATACATGCTGCCAAAATCTTAAAAGAAGAAAATTTCCAAATTCTATTGGCAGGTACTGGACCCCAAGAAAAAATGCTGAAGGAATTGACCGCACAGTCTGGTCTGAAGGAGCGCATCAAATTCTTGGGTTATATACATGAAGAGGAGCTGACAAGATTGTACCTTCACTCAGATGCATTCGTTCTTCCATCAATTTGGGAGGGATTACCTTTAACGCTTTTGGAAGCATGGGCTGCACGATTGCCTGTAATTGCAACAAATGTGGGGGGCATAGGTGATGTCTGCATCAATGAGGAAAATGCATTGGTCATTCCATCAAAAAATCCGCAGAAGTTAGCTGAAGCAATGAAACTGCTTATTGATAATGAACATCTAGGAAAGAAACTGGCTGTGAATGGAAGGCGTCTCGTTGAAAGGGAATATAGTTGGAAGATCATAGCTAAAAGAACATTGGACGTATACAAGAATTTGATTGATTGATCGTTTATTTTTCTTCTCCCGTTCTAGGATACCTTTATGGTGGAATCGCTTCCGTTATAAATGATGAAGACCAAGGAGCTGATAATGAATTACCTAATATATCTGTTGCTTCTATTGTTATATTAACCCAATACACAGTTCCTTCATCTAAATCTACGACAGGATAGTATATCACTGTAGTATTACCAGCTGACCAAATGAATGAACC
>JAUWGG010000026.1 GCA_030606525.1 Methanobacteriota archaeon
GATTCCCATGATCCCATAGCTGTACCTGAAAATGCATTCAATGTGAAGCGCAATCAGTATTTGTCATCCTCTTTTTTGGATATTGTTAAAGGACTTGCCAAAGATAAGGTTTTGGGAGTAACGAATGTTGATTTGTTCACTCCCCGTTTAAACTTCATCTTTGGTCAGGCAGAGGTGAACGGTAAAGCTGCTGTCATATCCATCTTTAGATTGAAATTCGATGCAGATGAAAAAAAATTTCAAGATAGAATGGTCAAAGAAGCTGTTCATGAATTGGGACATACCTTTGGTTTGGTTCATTGCCCAGATCCAAAATGCGTTATGTACTTTTCTAATTGTTTAGAGGATACAGACTTCAAAGGAAAGAGGTACTGTGGGGAGTGTAAAAAATTACTGCGATTGTGAATCGCAATCGACACGCAAATCTAGATGCAAAAAAAATTAAATAATAAGAATTTTATATGGCTGCAGGAGGTGGAAGATAAAATGGTAAGTATTACAGAAGTGAAGTCAACAATAGCACTAGCAATAGCAGGTGCCTTTGGGTTCATCATTGCCCTTATCTGGAGAGATATCATCGTCGGCTTAATGAATATGGCAGGACTAAGTGTTAGTAGCTTTGCAGATGCTACGGGAGCAGCGATAGCAACACTTACAGCTGTAGTCATAACAGTAATATGTGTCATCGGCATCCTCTATATAACCAAATGGGGAGGAGTTATTAAAGAATAACCTTCTTTCCTTTTTTTATGTTCTTAAATTTTTATACTGTACATTTCATTTTGAAAGGGAATAAAAGAATCATTCAAAAAGTACTTTTTTAGCGATCTTCTTCACTTTATCTCTATATTTTGGTGTGGTGGAGACCATGACTCCCCATTGATGCACAGTTCTTATCTGTAATGCTCTGGCCAATGGGCTGTACTTCGATAAGGGTTTAAGGCGCTGGTTATCTAAAATAAGAACTTCCGTTTTATTTATCCTTGGTTCTGAGAGCAGCAGTTCTTTCTCCGGGACATCAACGATTACATACTCTACCGGGATGTTCAATTTCCTTGAGATCTCCTCTTCCTTTGCTTTTCTTTTTTTATAATCACTCAGCTCTGTAATAATCTTGAGTTTCTCTTCATCCATTCTGTTCACATCTAATGAATATGCATTCTTGAATAACTGCCTATATTTTAACATGGTGGCAATTTCTCGCTGAAAACCATCCATTTGCATGAGTTTTGTTATCAACTCAGAGTCGGTCATCCTGTGCACATTTTCGATATCATCTTTGTTCAAAGGTTCAACGGCCTTTGTGAGCATGAGCTCAGCGATCCTAACGGTCTTATGAAAATAAACCGATGAATACATTAGACCCCTGGCCACCAATAAACCCTCGATGGCTGTAACCCCTCTCTTATGCACAACCAAATTACCATTAAAAATCTCCATCGTTTGTATCAACCGCTCTATATCGATAATTCCATGTGCTACACCCGTATAATGCGCATCCCTCAATAGATAATCCATTTGATCAGCGTCAACAACCCCATGGATGAGTTGGTTCAGATAATTCTTATTCTCCAACTCTCTTTTTTCTGCTGTGAATTGCTCTATCGTTGCCATTCCTTTAATCTCTTTCGTCACTAAGTCAGCAATTTCCTTCGCTCTTATTCCATGTTCTTCCAAGATCTGGGGAATGTTTTTTTTATTGAGAAACAGATCTTTTTCAATCGGGCTCAATATATCAAAATTGCCCATGATGATATCCTTTGTGACCTCTGTATGTTCAATACCAAGTTTATCATACAGCACATACTCTAATGTGTGGGAATAGGGTGCATGACCAACATCATGTAGTAAGCCAGCGGAAGCGACGAGATTCTTTTCCTCATCATTTAATTTTAACGAATTCGCTATCTTATTGACTACATGGTATGTGCCAATGGAATGCTCCAATCTGGTATGGTTCGCACCCGGGAAAACGAGGTTAGCTAAACCAAGCTGCTTAATATCATGCAATCGCTGCAGCTCAATAGCATTCAATAAATCTAAGAAAACACCTTCGAATTTTATGCTTCCATGGACGGTATCATGTATTATCTTATAATCACTCATCATTGTCTTAAATAAAAGGTATGTATATATGAGTTGTGGTTATTTAGATTTGATCAATCCAACTCTATCTTCCTGAATACGATCATTGCAATCACGATAATAACTATAAAGAAGGTACATAACGCTATTAAACTTTGTTCCACCGTTAACATAGAAAAGCTCATTCCTAGATCAGCAGTTAAAAGCTGGCTATGAACATTCATACAGTTACTGGGATTTGTTGCGTACAGTACTTTTGCATACCATGGATAGGTCAGTTTTGTAAAATCTGGCATCCCAGTTGTATTATTGATTGGGACTGAAGTAAATTGATATATTATACCGATCTGTGACACTATTGGTAAAATGAATATCCATACCACAATGCAAACAATGATACATGAAGTCGTTGTTTTCAATGTAGAAGAAAAGAGCATTGTAAACACTATCCAACAGGCAGTGCCCAGAAGTATTATTCCTATTGCTTCATATGCCTTTACAACATCACTCATAGATGGCACGATTCCAGATAAACCTATTACAGCGGAATAACCAACTGATATAACAATCAAATAAATAAGACAAATAGATATAAAAGATCCTAAGAATTTTCCGATAAATACACTATCTCTATCTATTGGTTTAGATAAAAGCAAGTACATAGATTTTCTTACCCTCTCACCAACGATTGTGTCATAGGTCAATGCTATGGCAAGTATTACTGGGAAATAATTAGTGAATGTAAGAACCATATTAAGCACTGCATTTGATCCTTGTTCATAAGCATGTTCTTCTGGGTTAGCTGCGCCTAATAAAATACCACCATATACAGAGATTATTAAAAACACAGCAGCGAATACTATACCAATTACAATCAATCTTTTTGTTTTGAAATGCTCTAACATTTCTTTTTTTGTAACTTCATATATCGCTTGAATTCTTGATGGGATCATTTCATCCCTCCGTTAACTTCAGAAAGATCTCTTCCAAGTTCGGAATGTGCTCATTGACTTTTTTTATCTTGCCACCGGATTGCATTATTGCAGTTGATATCTCTGGTATAATACCCGAACTTTCAATATCTATCTTCAGAGTATTTTTATCAACAGAAATGTCCCTTACGCCCTTTAAATTTCTCACATTGTCAACGATCTCGTTATTAAGTTCGACGCATTCAATCAAAGCATAAATACCTACTTTTTCCCTCAACTCTTCACTCAATCTTTTTATTGAATCGACTCTGATCAACCTTCCTTTGTTGATTATACCTACACGTGTACACATATCTTCCACTTCAAATAGTAAATGCGATGATACGAAGATCGTTAAACCTTGCACAGCTAACTTCTTGATCAATTTACGGGTCATATATGAACCACGGGGATCCAATCCAACTGTGGGTTCGTCTAATAATAAAAGCTTTGGTTTGTTTATGAGTGCTTGAGCGATCACCAAACGTTGTCTCATACCGTGCGAATATTCTTTGACTTTGGACTCTTTTCTCTCAGTCAGCTCAACTAGATCAATCATCTCATTGATCCTTTCTCTTCTTTCAGTTTTAGGGATCCCATATAGGGCAGCATAATAATTCAGATGTTCTACGGCGGTCAACTCATTGTAGAATCCATATTGATCTGGTACCAAACCAATATGCTCCTTCGCTTCTTTCCCGTTCTTGAACATATCGTAGCCAAGTACTTTGACCTCGCCTGAAGTAGGTTTTAAAAAACCTGTCAGCATTTTGATTGTTGTTGTCTTTCCAGCGCCGTTTGGACCAAGGAAGCCAAAGGTCTCCTTCTCTCTAACAACCAAATTTAGGTTATCTACAGCGACTATACTCCCAAATACCTTCGTTAGATCTATTGTTTCTATGATTCTTTCCATTTAAACGCCCCATTGTTTTATTATCTTTAATTCTTTCTAATTCAAATTCAGCACCATAACTTTGATCTCCGTCATCTCCTCAATGGCATACTTTACACCTTCTCTTCCAAAGCCAGAGCTTTTTACACCGCCGAAGGGCATGTTATCTACTCTAAATGTGGGCACATCATTTATCATTAAACCACCAACATCGATCTTTTCGAAACCCTTCATTATCAGCGCAACATCTTTAACAAAGATACCCGCCTGCAGCCCGTAAATGGAATCATTCACCTCTTTTATTGCATCTTCGAATTTTTTGTATCTGTATACGACAGCGATAGGTCCAAAAGCCTCTTTTTTATTTATTCTCAGATTCTTATCCACATCAGTTAGGATGGTCGGATAATAAAATAATCCATCTCTTTTTCCACCGATTAAAACTGTGGAACCATGTTCAACAGCTTCATCTACCCATTCTTCTATCCTTTTTGCATTTTCCAGATCGATCATTGGACCAAAACCGGTCCTTTCATTCAATGGATCACCAATCACCAATTCATTCGTTTCATCTATGAATTTCTTGATGAATTCGTCATAGATATTCTCATGAACATATATCCTTTGGACAGCGGTGCATACTTGTCCTGAGAAAGCAAAAGCCCCCATTGTACATCTCTCAGTAGCATAATCTATATTTGCATCCTCATGGATCACAACTGCACCATTTCCTCCAAGTTCTAATGAAACCTTCTTCTTTTTAGCTCTGTTCTTGATATTCCAACCAACGTCGCAGCTGCCTGTGAAGGTGATCAATTTGAATCTATCATCCTCAATTAAGGGAGTTGCTGTTCCTCTATTCATAGGCAGAACACTGAGCGCTTTTTTGGGAAGCGCAGTTCCCATTACAATTTCAGCTAAAGTTAAAGATGTTAATGGGGTCGCTGAAGCAGGTTTTAGAACTATCGGATTGCCGCAGGCTAAAGCTGGTGCTATCTTATGCACCACTAGATTTAAAGGATAGTTAAACGGGGATATGCAGGCAACAGGACCGATCGGAAACCTTCTTGTTATGCCAATTCTATTTTCACCTTTATCGGTTATATCCAGGGGTATCAATTCTCCTCCAATTCTTTTTGCCTCTTCGCTTGCAATTGTAAAGGTACTTATCGCTCTATCTACCTCGCTTCTTGAATAGAATAATGGCTTACCAGATTCCATCGCAATGATCTTTGCCATCTCCTCCTTTCTCTCACACAGTTCTTGAGCAATCTGCGAGCAGATCTTACTCCTAACATGGCTTGGCAATGTTCTTGTTTCCTCAAACGCTTCTTGAGCATAGGAAACAGCATCTTCCACATCTTCAGGAGCAGCAGCAAAAACCTCAGCAAAAATTTTTTTAGTATATGGATTGGTCACTTCAATCATTTTAGAAGAGGACCTCCACTCCCCACCAACCAGAAACTTATACTTTTTCATGTTATAACCTCTACCGACATTTCAAAATCAGTAAAAGAATCTTTCGTGTAAAATTTAGATTGAATATCTTATTTTTCCCCTTTTTGATCAAAACGCTCGAAAAAACCGCATTTTTCGCATTTAAATCCCATTATTTGTTTGGGAATTAAACCCTCAACAGACCAAGGTACTTTACCAAAGATGACAACATCCTCGCTGCCGCACATCAAACATTTTATCTTATCTCCCACTTTTTTAAAGTATTTCATTTAAATTGAATATTGCTTAATCTCTATTAAAGCTTAAGTCTTGCAAAAACAGGTTATGTATTCAATTGTTAAATCCATTGCTTCTTTTAAAATATTCGTTCTAATGCCAGGAACACCGCAGATCAATATCACAATATTCTTCGTTTTTAAGGTTACCTTTGTTTCGTCTGAATCCCTATAAGGGTAAATGGCTATTATCTTCTCATCATCTGCAACAACTATCTCATTCCCTTTTAGTTGTTTCAGTTCATCCATGCCAATGCCAATGAATTTCTCTCCTTCGTCAGCAGATCTTAGAATTAAGTCCCCTAGCATCTTATCCATATCGAAGACACCAATCGAAACATTCGCTTTGATCGAGACTAGATTGTATGCATCCACACATGTGTTGATATTTGGAATATCTTTCCCTTGAAGAATTCTTCTGATGAGCGCTTCAGACGATGGTCTTATCTTCGTAGGATCTATCCCTATACGCCAATAAAAATCCCTATATGATCTTATTAAGGGAGTATCTTTTAAATCTTCCAGAGCATATTCTTTTTTCACTTCATCAATAATCTTCATCTTCAGCTTTTCAAGCGAATCACTTTTCTTTTTAACTTTAATACCTTTTATTTCAGCCTTTTTTACTTCAATCGCAGGGAATGATCTTTTAAGCGCAGGATCGATTATTAGATTCATTTAGATACCTTCATATTTTCTTTTCAGTTAGGATTATTATTTTATTATGATCACAACTGCATGGTTCCTTTTCATAATTTCCATAATGGGTATTGATGTTAAAACCAGCTTTGTTTAAGAGAGATATCAGCTCATCAATTGTAAAAATATGTAGTGAAAGGAAGCACTCCTTTCTTTTTTCTCCTTCAATAAAAACCCATTTTCCATTAATACGATTATGCTCCAAATCCAATTCCTTTTCTTTTAAAACAAAGATGTCATCTATTTTGCTCCAATCTTTTTTTTGAAAATGCCGTATTAAATACTCTTTATTTACCGTATCAAGTAAAAATTTCCCCTTTGGTTTAAGGGCGTGAGCAATTCCCCTTAACACTTCGAGATGATCTTTTTCCTCCTCAAAATACCCAAAACTTGTACACATATTTATAACTGCATCAAACTCTTCTTTGAAAGGAAGAGATCTCATATCCCTTTCGATGAACTTAACATCCACACCCTCCTTTTTAGCATAAATTTTTCCTTTCTTCAGGAAGGTAGAAGAATAGTCTAAACCTGTAAGTTTGTATCCTCTTTTAGCAAGCTCAACAGCATGGCGACCTATCCCACATCCCACATCCAGAATCTTTGATCCTTTAGGCATATCTAAAACATCTTCTATAAAATCACACTCTTTTTTAGCGTGCTCCAATATCCTATCTGTGAAAAGAATTTTGCACATATCTTCATCAAAAAACCCTTGCCCCCACTCCATTTTTCCTCTACATCATCTTTTGCTCTGACTGCGCAGTGATATATTTTAGGATATATGTTATTATCTACATTTTGAAAGAATCTTCATTTCTAGTGTAAGCTAATACTTAGAACTTCCCTTCAAATAATCTAATAACCCGCCAGCGTTCATTATCTCCATTTCTAAACCAGATAAAGCTTTTCCTTTAAATGTTTTCATCTTTGTTAAATTCCTTATTTCTCCTTTTTCTAGATCAATTTCTAATTCATCACTATCGTCGATGTTATCTATGTCCTCCTCTTCTGCCTCTAAGATTGGAAAACCGATATTTACACAATTTCTGTAGAAGATGCGCGCAAAACTCTTCGCGATTATCAGATCTATGCCAGCATATTCAATGGATATAGGTGCATGTTCTCTGCTCGATCCGCATCCAAAGTTCTTACCACCTACGATTATATCACCTTTTTTTATCATTTTTGAAAAATTCTCATAATCAGGAATACCTTCCATTGCGTGTTCAGCCATTTCCTCTTTATCGGTCAATGGCAAATATTTGCCTGGATAGATCTGGTCAGTATCTATGTCATCTCCAAATTTCCACACCTTTCCTCTTAATCTCATTATCTCATCCCCTTGGATCTGTTATCTCACCATTTATTGCTGAGGCCGCAGCAGTAGCTGGACTGCACAAGTATATCTCAGCATCCTTCCCTATCTTTCCAAGATAGTTCCTGTTCGAAGTGGAAAGTAGAACATCATAGGGCGCTAGAACACCGGGATGCCCGATTGTGCATAATGCGCATGATGGATTTGAAACAACAGCGCCAGCATCTATAAATATTTTATACAGTCCTTTTTCAATGGCTTCTTTTGCCACCTCCATCGTAGCTGGAACGATGATCAATCTTGCTTTACTTTTATTTCCTTTTAAGATTTTTGCTGCTTCGAATAGATCATCGAATCGACCGTTAGTGCAGGAGCCTATGAAAACCTGACCGATCTTTGTACCTTCGACTTCCCTTACACTTCTAACATTATCAGGGGAATGAGGACAAGCGACCATCGGCTCCAAATCATCAACTTCAAAGTTGAGGACATCCTCATATTCAGCATTTTTGTCTGCACTGACAAATTCATTTTTTTGCCCTGAACGTTCATTCACAAAACTTACTATTTCATTGTTTGGTGTTATGAATCCGATCTTTCCAGACATCTCAGTTACCATGCTCGTTAATGTAATCCGCCCAGCTAAATTCAGGTCATCGACGGTCGAGCCATAGAACTCAACAGCTTTGTATATCAAACCACTTGTTCCCAGATTCTTTAAAATATGAAGGATGATGTCTTTTGCGTATACCCCCTTTTTCAATTTCCCATCAATCTCGATTTTTATTGTTCGAGGCACTCTGAACCATAATTTGCCTGTAGCTAAAGCAGCGACTATATCGGTCGTTCCAACACCAGTTGAAAAAGATTGCAACGCCCCTAATAAATTCATATGACTATCAGTACCAATGATCACGTCCTGCGGTTTAACCAAACCATGCTCGAATAGAACATGCTGACCTATACCATGATTTATATCGAACAGCCTTGTTCTTTGCTCTTCAGCAAATTCCCTGCAAGCTTTTTGATTTTTGGCCACTTTTTCAGTTCGAGGTGGAATGTGCAGATCGAACGTGAACACAACCTTTTCAGGGTCAAAAACCTTTTTTTCGCCAAAATTATTTTTGAACTCTTGAATGACATTTGGTCCGCCGAAATCGCGCATAGCGATCAGATCAACATCTGCCCAGACTCTATCCCCAGCTGAAACTTTTTTTTTGGATGCGCTGGAGAGAATTTTCTCAATTATCGTTGCATTCATTCAATCACCTTAGCAAATATATTCATATATTCTTCAGCTTTCTTCATTATAAGTTCATTTTCTTCTTTAACCTTTTTGATTTCCTCGCTGCTCATCTTTCTAACCGTCTATGTATCTGAACTTGAATCTAAGAGGGCACTGGAGGTA
>JAUWGG010000147.1 GCA_030606525.1 Methanobacteriota archaeon
GAAAACGAGCAGATATCGTACTTTGCACTCTCACCCAATATTTTCAATTTCTCAAGAACGCTCATCATCACTAAAATAGTATTTACCTTTAAATAATCGAAGAGGGGAGATGAGTGAAACTACTGATGATTTGAAGTGATGATATAGATGGGTTATTGATACACAAAGAAATTATAAAAAAATATATACTTCAACACATGTATGCATTTTGTATTGCAGGAGGTAGAAAAATGCCAAAGGTATGTATGATTCAAATCGGTGTGAGCGATATGGACCAAGCAATTGAATGGTATTGTAACATCTTAGGGTTTGAGATCTCTAAAGAGCATAATTATTATCCTGTGGCTGTAGATTTGGTACACGAAGGGACTCGTCTTCTTCTTCACAAAGCTGCCAAGTCAACACATATAGACTACCCGAACATTGCACAAACTCTAATTTGCATTCAAACCGATGACATAGCTGCGAGTTTGAATGATCTTAAAAGCAAAGGGGTCGAATTGATCCACAAAACACCACTAGATTTCCCTGCAGGAAAGTATGCAGCGTTCAAGGATCCATTTGGTAACGTCCATGAACTCGTTGAGTTTCTCAATTAGTGAGGATAATTATTTAATATGAGGTGTGCAATAACATCCATCTAAATTTAGGGGTTAAGAATATGAAAATGCCAAGAACTATCAAGACATATTGTCCATATTGCAAGCATCATACGCTTCAAGAGGTCAAGAAGATAAAAAAGAAAAAATCCAGCGAGATGAAGTGGGGACAGCGCAGATTTAGGAAGGTTACGGCAGGATACGGCGGATTTCCAAGACCTAAGCCAGAAGGCAGAGAGAAACCTACAAGAAGGGTATGGCTTATACATAGATGCAAGGAGTGCAATAAAGCTACCCAAAGACCCTGTTTCAGGGCTAAGAAGTTTGAATTGACAGAGTGATTAAATGAATGAAAAAAGAGGTTGTTTCATTAAAGTAAAATGCCAAGATTGTGGAAATGAGCAGATATTGTTCAGCAAAGCGTCGAGTGTAGTTAAATGCTTGGTGTGCGGAGCTACTTTAGCCACAACTACAGGCGGGAAGGCAGAGATAAGAGGAGATCATATCGAAGAGGTTGAATAATGGCGCGGATGTACGAATTTCCTGAGGAAAGTGAATTGGTGGTTTGCACCGTATCAAAGGTTAAGAACTTTGGTGCATTTGTTTTATTGGATGAATACGAAATGAAAGAAGGGTTCATTCACATAGCAGAAGTTGCCAGTGGTTGGATCAAATATATCAGGGATTATGTACGAGAAGGTCAAAAGATAGTATGCAAGGTTTTAAGGGTGGACCCATCAAAAGGGCACATAGATCTCTCCCTAAAGCAAGTGAATGAACATCAACGTCGAGAGAAGATACAGGAATGGAAAAACGAACAGAAAGCTGAAAAACTACTGGAGATTGTAGGTAAAAGGATCAAAATGAGCGTTGATGAATGTTATGAAGAATTTGGATACGACCTGATAGAAAGGTATGAAACGCTATACCGAGCTTTCGAGGAATGTGCGGTCAGCGATGAGGTGCTGAAGGACGATGGGCTCAAGGGCAATTGGATCGAGGGGTTCATTGAAGTTGCACAAGAAAATGTTACACCTCCTTTCGTCAATATCAATGGCTTGATGGAACTAACCTGTCCTGCTCCAGATGGTATAGTGCATATAAGGGAAGCACTTATGAAAGCTGAAGGATCCGAAGAAGTCGATATTACTGTACAGTACATGGGTGCACCGAAGTATAGGATCATCATAAGTGCTCCAGACTATAAGATTGCTGAAGAAGAACTAAAGAAGGCTTCTGAAAGGGTTATAAGTTACATTGAATCCCATGGAGGAGAAGGAAAATTCCATAGGAAAGAATGATCTTTAAATTTAGATTAAAAGAACAGCAATAAAAATTCCTTGGTTTTTTAGATGTCAGATGGTGAGATAATAAGGTTCTTATAGTATGTTAAGATATACAGATAACTCTCGTGGTCAAAGTAAAAGCGATGTGGTAGATATGCGCACTTATTTGAGAAAATGTGTTAAATGCAATGCCTATACTCTAAAAGATATTTGCCCATCATGCAAACAGAAGACTGAAGTACCTATACCTGCCCGTTTCTCACCACAGGATCGCTATGGTAAATATAGAAGAGAACTTAAGCTTCGTATTGAAAAAGAGGGATAAGATGGAAGATGTGGTCATACGTTATTTAGAAAAGCCAAAAATAAAAGAGCCCGTATTCATTGAAGGGTTACCGGGTGTGGGGAATGTCGGTAAATTAGCAGCTGAGCATCTGGTCGATGAGCTGCATGCTAAAAAATTTGCTGAAATTTATTCTAAATATTTCCCGCCTCAAGTCTTGGTTGGTAATGGAGGTCTCATCAAGCTCGTTAACAATGAACTGTATTACTCAAAAGCTAAGAACAAGGAACAAAATGATCTGATAATCTTGGTTGGAGACTACCAAGGATTGAGCCCGGAAGGGCAATATGAGATTTCAGATGCAATTCTAAAGATTCTTTCAGATTACAATGTAAAAAGGATCTTCACACTTGGAGGTTATAGTTTGGGAAAAGTGGTTGCAGAACCTAAGGTTCTAGGAGCTGCCACTAATAAAGCACTTGTAAAGGAAATAAAGAAAAGTGGTGTGAAATTTTTAGAAGGGGCATTGGGTGACAGCATTCTTGGAGCCAGCGGATTGTTCTTAGGTCTGGGGAAATTTTATGATATCGATAGCGTATGTTTGATGGGGGAAACATCTGGCTATTTCGTCGATCCCAAAAGCGCAAGGGCGGTTTTGCATGTATTGACCAAAATATTGAATCTCAAGATCAATTTTGAAGAACTTGAAGTGAAGGCACAGCAGATCGATCAAATAACCTCCAAACTTAAAGAAGCTGAGAAAGTTAAGCCTAAACGTGAAGACCTAGGATATATTGGTTGAAAATGGTTTTACCCTATTCTTCGCTTCACCTCTTTTAGAAATCTAAGCAACGTTTATTAATAAATAATGAGTTATAGGTCCGTTTTATAGGGAGCACTCCAACATGGTTAGAAAAGAGTTTAAAAATGGTTATTTGAAGGGATACGAAGACGGTCTAAATGAAGCTTGGAAAGAGATAATTAGGCTCGCGAGCAAAGGATATACTACAAGAGAATTAAAAATAATGGCAAAGAGTCATATC
>JAUWGG010000169.1 GCA_030606525.1 Methanobacteriota archaeon
CTTGCCGGACAAGTGAATTGATATAACTTGCCTTTGGTATGATCAGTCCATATTTGCTTGTAGGTCCTATGCTCATCATGACACAGATTCTATCATTATTACCTAACTAAATGTGTCACTAAGGTTGCTGAACCAGTACAACTCGCTGCCACATGTCTTAGATCGTGAAATCTGAAATCAGTTATACTCGAACGTTCAAGTGCTGCCTTAAAAGCTTCTTTAATACAAACAACTCGCTTTCCATTCTTTCGCCTAAATACATAATCTTCTTGGTGATCATTATCTCGAAGTTTAGCCAACTCATCTTCTAGGAAGGGAAAAATCGGCACATCCCTTGCACCGCTATTTTTACTGTCTTCAACTCGGATAAATCCATTCGTTAAATCGATATGTTTCCACTTCAGATTGAGTATTTCACTTTTTCTCATTCCCGTAGAAAGTGCAATCACAAGAATAGGTTTCACATGATCAGCAGCATTCTTGATAAGCCGGTCAATCTCTTCTCTTGAAAGCATTCTGAGGCGTTTCTTCTCACCGCGTAATAGTTTTACTTTTTCAGCAGGATTACTATCCACCCAATCCCATTCAACAGCGAAATTAAACATTGTTTTCAGAAAAGCGAGTTCACGATTAACTGAAGCTTTCGTAATAAAAGTGCCTTTTCTGGTGATATGCTGCAACCTCTTATGCATCCACACCTTGATGTTATACGACCCGATATCTCCAATGGATTTCGTTCTGAAATGCTGTTTGAGTACTCTTGCTATTACCTGATCACGCTTATAACTTTTTTTTCCAGCTTTGCTATGCTTCTCCAAGAACTCATCAACAAGCTCAGAAAATGGCATTTCTATTTTTCGATTGGGGTTATAGGTGCTTTCTGCTATTTGCCATTTGGTTCTGTCATGGATTCTCTGGGCGATTTTCTTGTTAGTAGTTTTGGTAGACTTGCGAACCTTTCTGCCCTCCAGGAAGAAGCACATTTGCCAGCACTTACTGCCCTTTCTTTTGAACAGTCCCATAAAGTCTCCTGTTACTTCTGAAGTAATAGTGCTTCTCATAAGCATCTAGGTCCTCTGGCCTGAATCTTATGTTCCGGCCGTCCTTAATATATGGAATTCTTCCGGATTTGACAAGGTCGTATACATGTTCGATTGAGCATTGCATGAGCTTTGCAGTAAGCTTTGGTGAAGATGGTGAAGATAAAACATCGTTTCTCTGCAGATAGGAAGAAAATTTTTGTGTATTAATTAATGTATATACTATAGAAAATCTATTGATTATCTTCACAATCCTCACAAAATATGTAGGCCAAACAGAATTTAATCCTCATCTTTTAGGATCGAAATCCAGCATATATTGTTTTTCCACTTCGAGTCTTTATTACATCCGCCTGGACATTCAATAGAAAATCGATACCCCAAACCGATAGGAATAAATCCTTTTATTCTTATCCGGCCGTCTTTGAGCATCAGCGTATCAACTTCCCATCTCTTTCCACACTTAATATATTCCATAACATTTTGATTTCTATACAAAATCAATTTAACGCCGGCATCCCTGGTATTTTTTTTCTTCTGAAACAAAACATTCGTAAGAGGAGAAAGAGAAAGCGAGGGATTTTTTTTCATTGACACGGGCATATTATTTCCTTAAGCTGCAACAAAAGAAGCCTAAGGAGGTTGGGCCAATGTTTCGAAGACTATCCATCCCCACGATAATCGTTTTATTTATCTTCTTTTCAGCCTTAACTCTTTACGCCCAGTGGGCCAAAACGTATGGAGGGAGTGACTATGAGGAAGCATGCACTCCCATTCAACTGACGAGTGACGGCGGCACCATTGTCGGTGGACATTGTTACAGCGGCGGGTCGTATAATTTCTGGGTCTTAAAAACCTCTTCTCAAGGAGACGTGGAGTGGGAGCGCGTTTATGGAGGAAATGGCGATGATTATGCTTTCTCTCTCCAAAAGACAAGCGAGGGCGGATATATAATAGCAGGTACCACTTATTCTTACGGCTTTGGGGAGGGAGATGCATGGATAGTCAAATTGACCTCCGATGGAAGTATCGAATGGCAGAAGACATACGGAGGAAGTGACGATGATACCATTCGTTCCCTTCGACAGACGAACGACGGCGGGTATATCGCTGCAGGCTGCACCAAAAATTGGGGGGCTGGCTTGCAGGATATCTGGGTTCTGAAGCTTTCCTCAACCGGAAGTATCGAATGGCAGAAGACATATGGAGGGAGTGACGATGATTACGGCTCCTCGATCGAACAGACGAGCGACGGCGGGTATATCGTCGCAGCTAAAACTTCATCTTTCGGGGATCTTTCCGAGGATGCCTGGATCTTGAAGCTCTCTCCAACCGGAAGCATTGAATGGCAGCAGATATATGGCGGGAGCGGCGATGACTGGGCTTCTGACATTCATCAGACAAGCGATGGGGGGTACATCGCTGTCGGGGGCACTTATTCCTTTGGTGCCGGAGACTGTGATGGCTGGATCCTGAAACTCAGTTCCACTGGAAATACAGAGTGGCAGCGGACTTACGGCGGGTATAATTATGACTACACATGGTCCATCCGGCAAACCAGCGACAGAGGGTATATTGCCGCGGGACACACCTATTCTTTCGGCTTCGGACAGGACGATGCCTGGGTTTTCAAGCTGACTTCAACCGGTGATGTTGAATGGGAGCGGACCTATGGTGAAGCAGACCACGATTGGGCCAGGGATGCCCGGGAAACGGCCGAAGGAGGATATGTTGTATCCGGCTGC
>JAUWGG010000103.1 GCA_030606525.1 Methanobacteriota archaeon
ATAGAAAAAATAAAGGTAGCACAAACACAAAAGATGTTATTGCTAAACCAACATAAACAGCATCGAACGATATTTTCCTCGTACACCTCACCTCAAATGAATAAGATCAATTCTTTGCATTCTGTTCTCAGGTGTTCAAACCTCTCTAAATTTTATTCCCTTTAGTTCCTTCAATGCATCCAGCACTTCAAATCTTGTATCCTTGATGGTCGGTCTGAATTTCCTTGCAAGTTTTATTTCGTTTAGATCTATATTTTCCTCAACGATATCTTCCTTGTAGTATTCACCTTTCTTTTTGACCTCCCCTCTTGGACCAACGATGGCGTTTCCACCCCAAAAGGTCATATTCAGCTCGGTTCCAACTAAGTTTGTGTAAAGAGCGAAGGTCGTATTCTCTATTGCCCTGGCTACGATCATCTTTTCAAAGAATATTCTTGTAGCGGAAGGAGACGCAGAGATGCATGCTATGATATCAGCCCCCCTCAGAGCATAGATCTTTGATATCTCAGGGAAGAACAGATCGAAGCATATGATCATTCCTATCTTTCCAATCGGAGTATTAAAAATTGGTAAATCGTTTCCTTGAGCAAAGTAGAGCTTCTCTTCAAAAGGTCCGAAATTAGCTAAATAGAATTTCCTATATCTATCCACTTTACCGTTGGGATATGCGATAACAGCGCTGTTATAAATCACTCCTCTTTTTTCCTCGTCTTTTTCCGGCATACCAAAGATGATGTGCTTATCATTTTCTTCAGCGATTTTTGAGATTTTTTTGACTGACTCCTCATTCAGCGATTCCGCAAGTTTAACTATATCGTCTCGGCACATGTAACCTGTTAAAAACAATTCCCCGAAGAATATCACGGCGGCATCGCTCTTCTCAGCCACCTTTTTAATCTTCTTGATGTTATTTTTTTTATTCCCAAGTTCTGGGGCGATCTGAGCTAAGCACACCCTCATTTTTATCAATCGCTGAATATGATCTGCATATAAAAGATTGTTGATATGCATAATGTTGACCATAAAATATTAATAACATTCATTCATTTTGCAATTTGATGCTGCATGTAAAGTATAAAGAAGAGAGTATCGATGTGATCAAGTCCTTCATTCAACAAAACATAAAAGAAAGCAAGGCAAAAGGTGTTGTTATAGGGCTGAGCGGGGGTCTAGATTCTGCAGCAGTAGCGAAATTAGCTGCTGATTCAATAGGTCCTGAGAAAGTACTTGCTCTAATGCTACCAGAAGAATTCACTTCTAGAAAAGATGTAGAAGATGCTAAATCGTTCGCAAAAAGCACTCACATTGAGCACAAGATCATCGATATTTCTCCTGTTGTCGATTCCTTTCAAATGTTGTTGGATAAAAAAATAGACCCGCTCTTCCTTGGAAACATCAAGGCGCGGTGTAGAATGATAATCATATTCCATTATGCAAATCTAATGAACCTGGTCGTATTGGGGACAAGTAATAAGAGCGAGTTACTAACAGGTTATTTCACCAAATTTGGCGATGGGGCATCAGATTTTTTGCCTCTGGGAGATTTATACAAAACACAGGTCATAGAATTAGCTCGTCGGATCGATATTCCTCACTACATTTTAAATAAAGCTCCTAGTGCCGGTCTGTGGGAAGGACAGACAGATGAAAAAGAATTAGGCATAACCTACGAGGATCTAGACAAGATATTGTTGGGGATCGAATTGGGATACAATACGGAAGAGATCTCATCCAATACGAACATTCCCTCGAAAGAGGTAAAGCGCATTCAAGAACTGGTGAAAAAGAACATACATAAAAGAAAAATTCCGTCGATACCGAAGATCGGAATAAGGACCATCGGCTTGGATTGGAGGGAATGAGCTTCGTAGATTAACTTCTGTAGAAAAGGATGGTTAAAGGATGATTTCCAAAATATTGTTCGTGGAGCCGCCAAAAGATTACTGGTTCGTGATGGGTGAATATCTTCCACCTCCCACGGGACTGCTTGTCTTGGCAGCATATATCGAACGAGAGATTCCAGATTTGGAGATAGAAGTTCTTGATTGCCAGGCACAGAGAAAGGATTGGAATGACATCAAAAGATATATTGAATCTTTTTCTCCAGGGATCGTTGCAGCTTCAGGATTTACATGCAACGCTTATGTGTGTGCAAGAGTGGCAGAAATAGCGAAAGAGGTTGATAAGGATATAGTCACAGTTGTTGGGGGTCAGCATTTTTCATTTACCGCTGAACAATCTCTCAAAGATTTCCCTGAGATCGATTACATCGTTAGAGGGGAAGGAGAGGTGGCAATCGTTGCGCTCATTAAATCATTAAGGAATAGAAAGAACATCGGAAGAGTAAAAGGGTTATCATTCAAACATAATAGAGGGATCGTTCACACACAGCCGCAGCCATTAATCAAAAACCTTGACACTTTACCCTATCCTGCTTATCATCTCGTTGAAAAGAACATTAAAAAATATCATTTCACTATGATGGCTGGGAAGAATACCAGCTATTTGATCCTTGAAGGATCGCGAGGATGCACCCACAGATGCTCGTTCTGCACCCAGTGGAAGCATTGGAACGGCGTATGGAGAACAAAATCAGCAAAACGGATAGCTGATGAAATGGAGTATCTCCATGAAAGATTTGGGGGAGAATTTTTATGGCTGACAGATGACAACTTCGATTATAAGAAACGAGCAAAGGGATTATGGCGTGAATTACGACCGCGAAAATTCACCGATGACATCACATGGTTCTTTCAGGCAAGAACAGACGACATTGCCAAGAACCCCGATCTTGTAGCAAAACTGCGCGATACAGGCAACAACTGGATCCTTATGGGTGTTGAGAGTCATTCACATAAGATACTTAAAGATTTTAAAAAGAATGTAGAGGTTAATGATGCATTTAAAGCTGTGAAAATCCTAAAGGATAACGATATTTTCACCCAATCCATGCTCGTAATCGGTTCGAGAAAGGATACTACGAAATCCATTGAACAGCTGCGGCAGTTCTCACTTGACTTAGATACAGAGCTCGCAATATATACTGCTCTCACACCTTACCCCGGTACAGAGATCTATGAAGAAGCACTGCGAAATGGATGGATTGCAGATACAAATTATGCACACTACGATATGATCCATGCGATCATGCCCACTGAGACATTATCACGAATAGAGGTACAGCAAGAACTTTACCGCTGCTACAGAGCTTTTTATGGTTCTGTTTCGCGAAACATAGCAGGTCTTTTTTCAAAAAATGAACTTAAAAGAAGAGTTTATCGCCATATGGCAGGAAAAAGTGTGCTGAGGAATCTGAGGCGTCTGATTTGAACCAAAAGAAGAGTGCAATATATTATGTGATCCTTTCAACGATAGGAGCGATGTTGCTCATAGTGATACCTTTGTTCAGCGCTTCAAATATTAACGCCATCCACATTTTTGATAAATTAATTGTAGGAGGGGCATTCATCTCGAGCTGCATACTCGGTATCTCCTTCGCTATCAAGCCAAACTGGATTGGAAGATTCATAAAGCGAGGAAGACATGATGAGAACGAGCAGCAATCTCACATGAAAACAAGGAAAAGACAAGGACACCATCCAGATTGTGAAAAGTTTAAATCACATGTTATCAAAACAAAGAATAAAGTTATTTGCGCTAGCTGCAGCGGTTTAGCTGTCGGCTCTCTCATATCGATTTTTTTAATGGCTACCTATATTTTCATTCCCAGCGAAATTCCACTAACCATTCTTTACATATTCATTATACTCGGATTGATTATCATCATTCTCAATTACATAGAAATAGTGATTCCCACAAGAAATGCTCGTATTCACGTGATTTTCAATGCACTTCTAGTTATAAGTTTCTTTTTGATAATCATCGGTATATTTGAGTTAACAGGTAGTATAATCTATGGCATATTCGGAGTTATCATATCATTTCTGTGGTTGGATACAAGGATTCTACTCTCTAAATGGCGCCACTCTGAGATCTGTAAGAGCTGCAGTGAAACCTGCAAAGTGTATTGATTTCAATCTCTCTTCGTGATCATTTTAATGGCCACAGATATGATCGCAAGACCGATGATCACAGGAATGATCCACCAGAACTCAAAAGTATATATCCAGGATGGCATTCCCTGAATCCCCTTCAATCCCTCAAAGACGATCCACAGTCCGATAAGAAATAGTATCACACCCCAAAAAAGCGAGGGTCGACGCGGACCACCATGGCATTCTTCTTCACACTTGTCTTCACACTCTTTATCATACTCCCTTTTGGCGCCAGTTAAAGATGCACCACATTTATTGCAAA
>JAUWGG010000102.1 GCA_030606525.1 Methanobacteriota archaeon
CTACAAGCATCACCGTCATGGACTTCTTCAGGGGATGACCACGCATATGCCAACTTTGGTTGGTCAGTGGCGAGTGCTGGTGATGTGAATGGTGATGGACCTAGCGATGTAATAATTGGTGCATATCTTTATGATACTCCAAACACTAATGCTGGGAAAGCATATTTGTATTTGGGTGTTGATACTACGCCACCAGCTGCACCAACTGGATTAACTGCACAAGATCATCCAAATGATGAAGGTGGTGCAATCGACCTCAATTGGAATGATAACGCTGAACCCGATCTCGATCACTACGATGTATACCGATCAACAACAATGGGCGGTCCTTACACATGGTTGGCTGAGACAACTATCAGTGAATACACAGACAGCACTACAACTGATGGCATTACCTATTACTATGTCGTGACAGCAAGCGATGAGGTGCCAAATGAATCAGGATATTCCAATGAAGCAAGTGCAAGCTCGATTGACAATTTCCCTCAAGGTACAATCTCTGGAGTTGTTAAGGACAAAGATGGCAACGTAGTTGAAGGTGCAACTGTCACGATATATGAAGGTGGTACTACAACCAACCCTGTAACTTCAACAACCACAAACAGCAATGGTGAATACTCAGTCGATGTACCACCTAGCACATATGATGTCAAAATTGAAAAGAGTGGATATGATGTGCAATGGGAAAAGGATGTAGCGGTCACAGCAGATCAAACTACAACAACTGATATGACATTATCCCCTACAACTGATATATTGGGTGATTATTGGTGGATGATTCTTATAGTCATAATCATTATTCTCGTAATAATCATAATAGCATTGATAGCGAAGAAGAAAAAGCCTGTTGAGGAAGTTGGAAAAGAGGAAGAAGTAGGGGAAGCTGAAGAAGTAGGAGAAGAAGTTTCTGAGGGAAAATTCGAATAAAAAAGGAAACAAAAGTAAAAGACTAGAGCAATCGTGCACTCCAAACAATAACATCTTTTTCAACACTTTCTCAATTTTTTTAGTGGGAAGAACGCATAGAGAATTAAAAAATTATATATGCATAACTCTATTACTCTTGGGGAGGTTAATATGAGAATTAGATGGCACGGGCATTCATGCTTTGAGGTTGGTAATGGGGTAACGATAGTAACTGATCCACATGATGGAAAATCCATCGGGATAAAAAAGCCAGATGTATCTGCGGACATCGTTTTGGTTAGTCACGATCACTTCGATCACAACTGCGCTAGAATCGTGAAAGGTGAAGCAAAGAAAATTGATTTTCTTGGGGAGACAACTGAAAAAGGAGTGAAGATCTTCGGGACAAATACATATCATGATGAGGTCAAGGGTGATAAAAGAGGTTCAAATATCGTATATAAATTTATAATTAATAATGTAAATTTTTGTCATTTAGGAGATTTAGGACATATAATAGATGATGAGACAGCTGAAGAAATAGGAAAAGTGGATGTTTTGTTCATCCCAGTTGGTAATGTCTTCACGATCAACGGCAAAAACGCTTGGCAGGTCATTGACAAAATAAAACCGAAAATTGTAGTGCCGATGCATTATAGAGTTGGAGGTCTGTCACTTTCAATAAGACCTTTGGATGATTTTTTAATGGGGATAGATGAGCAAAAGATCGTCAGGGTTGGGAACGAGATAGACTTTGAAAAAGAAGATATGCCAGAAGATCTAAAGATCTGGGTCTTTACTTTTTGATCAATCTAGATACCCCAAGGCTTCTTCAACTCTGCCCAGTTCTATGGGCGTGGTTGCATTTCCAACCACAGCACCTTTCGTATTGGCGATAAGGCATGCTCCGATCAAAGGAGAACCATAGTTGACAGTACCGATAGAAACCGGTACTTTGAATAAACTTTTTAGACGATCAATTTCCTCATCGGTCGTGTGAGGATGACATAAAACGCCTTTATTCGTCGCTAAAGCAGCGGAACCAACTGTTCTCATCCCTGCTATCGTTCCCTTTATCGTTTCGACGCCAAGAACCGCCTCTATCTCTTTGATCGCCTTATTGCTTAGATCTGGATTGACCAGTGCACCATTATCGTTCACAAGGATATTATTTCCCGCGGCATTTAGTCTATGAGGGATGCGCAACACCTTAACTTTTTTTTGAAGGATGGCAAGTTCCTCATCACTGCTGAAGTTTGTAACCACAGCACCATACGAATTAATACACATTAAAACGCCTATGATCGTTGAGCTGCTTAAAGTCGTTTTTATCGTTTCCACTTCAAGTGCCTTTTCAATTTCCAGTTCCATATCTTTTGATAAACTTGAAGGAATAATAGTTATATCTTCATTCGATTGACAAAATACACCTATATATGGATTTCCAAAGATATCCAATTTTTTTAGCATCTACCCCTTCCTATAAATCATTCCTCAGGAAGTGAGACCTCAACCAGATCGTCTTCAAATTTGACAGCCCTTACCCGGATCTTAGGAGGTACTTTTTGTATCCCTCTAGACCATAGAGCTTCATTTAAACGGGGATCAATCCATATATCTTCATCGTTTGCTTTCATATGTCTTGCGATATACGATTTAATGAATTTAATCGCTCGAGGTGTTCTCTTCCCTCTTGGAACAGATTTTGCGATGCGCAAAGGAATTGTATATATTCTCTCTTCTTCTGCCATTCCTCCTCCATTATTTCTTTAACTTGCTTCTTCTCCACATTCTGCGCTTGGGGTGTCTTAAAAACTTCCTGTTTGTGCGCTGCATTACCCAAGCTGGTACACGTCGATTTTGCTTAGTGGCCCTCATCAATCGCAACTTCTTGGCCAATGGTTTATTTCTTGCCATGTTCTTCCCCTGGTTTTATTTTATCTCCTTTCGATTTTTATCTCCCTTCTATTGGGCGATAATTTTCTGAGGATTTGACGAAGTAGATTGTCATCAACCTTATTAATCCTTCCACTCTGCTTTAGCAGTATTAACTGATGTTCGACTACTTGAACTAATTCCGGGTGTGCGAGCTGCACCGTACCAAGCCTTTCTCTGGCAGCTGGGGTTAATATTTGCCTTAGTACTGCCTGTTTTTCTTCTTCCATCTGGGCAGCTTGATTTTCTGATTCGATCTGCTGTTCTCCGAGCATTCTCAACTCTTCGAGCTTCTTCCTTCTTATGATTTCCAGTTCATCCTCGTTCATAACATCTAACCATTTAAGCATATTTTGCCATGCTCGAATCTTCTTTTACCAGCTCAACCAGAACCTCATGAGCTGTTTGGTCAAGCAGCTTTTGCCCATCTGTAGAAATTACCCTGCCCTTCCTATTTTTATTAAAGATCAAGCCAGCCGCTTCAAGCTGTCTTAATGAATGTCTGGCAATGGACCTACTTCCCTTTCTCGCTTTATAAGGTTTGGAACCTCTGTCTACCTTCCCTCCAAACTCAGCAGCCAATCGGGATGTTCCTATCGGTCCCTTGATGTATATCTTTCTTAAAACTGCTGCGACCCTATTGTGCCACCATTCTCTTTCAACGGGTGCTTTTTCCTTATGCACTCCTGTCTTGATGTATTCTGCCCATTCAGGCGCTTTGATCTTTTCATTACTTTTCAGCTTTTCAGCTATCTTTTGGATCAGTCTATCTGCAGGAACATCATATACTGTGGTCATTTAATCTCCATTCATTATCTCGATATATTATTTAATACTATCTCCATCTAAAGTAAAGCGTGATAATGCGTATGTGGTATATAAATCCTTTATATCTTTCTGATATGGTGTAGAACACATCTTCAAAACATTTCTTTCTTTATTTCCTTATCACATTGGAAAATAATCGATGAAAACTCAAAATATATAGGGGAAGATGCATTTAGTGTCTATCATAGTGGTTGAGCATGAATGAGAATGATACTTCAATATTTACTTCAAAAATACGATTGTCGTCACTAGTTCTTGGATGGGGGATGTTCATTATGTTTGTACTTCTTCCTATCTTTCTTGTTGCAGAACTTTATCTCTCTGATATCTTTATTTCAGTTTATATGGTAATTTTCATTGCATTTATCGTAATAATGGTAATTTGGGAGCGTTTAATTAGAATGCAAAGATTAAACTTATGGTTGGATGCAGATGTATATACTCCAATTTTGAGCACGATATTCCCGATTTTATCTGGATGCATTATAGCGGCATTTCTTACTTGTTGGTGGTTTTTTATTGAGACTGGGACTTTTTTATTTGAAATAGTGTATTTCATTTGTCTCATTGTAATATTTTTTCCTTTCTATTATTGTATTTCAAGATATCACAAACGGAAGTTCAAAGGAGTGCGGCAGAAACACTTTCGAGGTGAGAGTGAGGACTTTGAGGAAGTTGTTAGAAAAACTTTAG
>JAUWGG010000059.1 GCA_030606525.1 Methanobacteriota archaeon
TCCTTAAAAAGAGGAGATTCCTTTGAGGTTGTGAACGATTTTTGTTCATTTCATACTAAAGAACAATACATTGAAGGGGGTATTTAGGTGTATATGGGAGGGGTAACTGAAAGTATTCAAAGAGCGGGTATTCTCCAGCTAAAGCAAGGGTTTTAGAGCGCAAAGAATTATAACTTCGCTTTGTATTAACTTTTTGTTTAACTGCATAGTGCCGAGGTAGCTAAGCCCGGTTTAAGGCGGCAGATTCGAGATCTGTTGATGCTCTGCATCTCGGGAGTTCAAAGAAAGCTTTTTGGGTTGGCAAAAAGCTTGAGTAAAGACCAACCTATTGCTTATGAAAATCTCCCCCTCGGCGCTCGCTCAATTCCTTTTTCACTCTTTCGATAATTTCTACAGGTGTAGGATTAACGCCTCTTAATATTGCTGCATAGAAACTGATATAATCACCCGCATAGAGTGAATAGAATATCCTGCTTAATTTCGCTTCGCCTTTTGCATAAAACTCTATCGTTTTTACTTTTTTCTCTAAGAACTTCTTTGTGATATCCATCCTATTTTTTATTTGATCTGATTGGTGGAGATCTCGCAGCAAAATGATAATGAATTTTTCCAAATTATTGGCTTCATGCCATCCAACGATCTCATTATGGGTCATTTCAGGAAAATTGCCAGACCAGGATAACATCTTTGCGTTTTCATTTAACTGCGTAACCCAGCGCTTTGCAACTCCGCTGTATATGCCATGCCCATAGATGATTGGAATTTTGTTAGTTATTTCAACAGCTGTTTTTTTGGCAATATTTACTTTGCCCTTTGCCTTTAAGTTGATCTCCTCTCTTAATTCTTTTAATGTGTCGACCGCATTCTTAAGTTCTAATTCAAAGTCATATATCTCCAATTTACTTAATGTGATCAGGATCGATACCAGTAGATAACCTACTGCTGTTCTTGGCGGATAACCAGAAGGTATCTTTATCAACGGGGTTCTATTTTCCTGAGCTAACCTCTCAAGCCCCCCTCCTGAAGTTATGCAAACGATCTTGCTACCTCTCCTTAAAGCATCTTGAAACATGGCAATGCTTTCTTCAGTATTCCCAGAATAACTCTCTATGAAGACAAGCGCACTATCATCTACCCATTGCGGAAACGTATGCGCTCTATTCACAAGAATTGGTATATTGATCTTCGTTGATAGAATATCGTAGGTTATATCGCCGCTGATAGCAGAGCTTCCCATGCCACCAATGCATATGATTTTAGGCGAAAAGTCGAATATCGGGGCTTCTCGAGATATCTTTATCGCCGCTTCTACTTGCTCTGGAAATCGGTCCAGGATATTGGACATATCATCTAGATCGATCTTATTGATGTGCTCCATATCGTCAAGCTCAAACATTAAATCACGGCCTATATTCGTATTATAGATAATAGCTTTATGGAATATTAGCGCTATTATACATAATTACTCTTTTTATAGTAGCTACCAAAAAAGTAAATATAACAAAGGGTATTTGCATATTTGATCATGATCAAAAAAGCATTAGATTCGTTGAAAGAGGGAAATTTCGTTCTTGTTTACGACGGTGATGGTAGAGAAGAAGAGACAGATTTTATCATAGCCTCGCAATTCGTTACACCAAAAAGCATTAGGAGAATGAGAAAAGAAGGAGGTGGATTGATCTGCACCACCGTATATCATCCCATAGCTAAAAAACTTGGTCTGCCTTTCCTTTCAACACTCTATGAAAAAGCAAGTAAGAATTATCCAGTATTTCAAAGATTGGTTCCTGATAGATTTCCTTACGATGCAAGATCTTCTTTCTCGGTAACCATCAACCATAGAGAAAACTACACCGGTATAACTGACATCGATAGAGCATTGACCGCTTCTGAATTTGGCAAGTTCGTCGCTTATCTCCAGTGGAACAACATTGGAAATGAAAAAGCGCAGGAGATGTTTGGAACGAATTTTAGAGCACCAGGCCACATTCATCTGCTTAACACTTCATCTCATTTATTGGAGAATAGAAAAGGACATACTGAGCTAGCAACTGCCTTAATGATCATGGCTGGTTTGGCACCTTCTGCTACGATATGTGAGATGATGAGCGATGAGGGAACTGCGAAAAGAAAAGAAGATGTAATGGAATATGCAAAGAAAAGCGGTTTGATCTTTCTTAAAGGTAAAGAGATAATCGAGGCATGGAGAATATGGGAAAAAGAATTAGAGTAATGGCAACAGGCGTGTTCGATCTGCTTCATTTAGGACATCTGCATTACTTGAAGGAATCCAAGAAATTAGGTGATGAGTTGATCGTGGTGGTTGCGACCGACGCTACTGTTAGAAAAGAGAAACACGAGCCCATAACTCCAGAGAACATGCGTATGGAGATGGTCGCATCTTTAAAACCTGTCGATCGAGCTGTATTGGGTTATGAAACGGATCGTAATAGAATCGTTGAGGAAATTAAACCCGACATCATTGCTGTAGGTTATGACCAAAAACACGATTTGGAAAAGATCAAGCAGGAACTATCAAAACGAGGTTTGAATGTGAAAGTTGTACGGTTACCCCAATTCGACCATGACCTAAATGGTACTAGAAAGATTATAAAAAAGATCATAGAGCAAAAGAGGTTAAGATGAAGAAGATTGGGATAGTGGATACAACATTTGCTAGGTACGACATGGCGAAGAGCGCAGTAGACGAATTAAAATCCAATTTCAAGGGTTTCAAGATCATTCGATACACTGTCCCTGGGATCAAAGACCTACCTATAGCATCCAAAAAAATGATCGAGGAAAAGGAATGTGATATCATCATGGCTCTGGGTATGCCCGGTGGCAAGCAAATAGATAAACAATGCGCTCATGAAGCCTCTTCAGGTTTGATTCAGGTACAATTGATGACAAATACTCATATCATAGAGGTTTTCGTTCATGAAGATGAAGCGAAAGATGAGAAGGAGTTAAAATGGCTTGCCAACAGAAGGGCAAGGGAGCATGCGGTCAATATTTACAGATTGCTATTTAAACCAGAAGAATTAACAAAAAATGCTGGGAAGGGAATGAGAGAAGGTTTTGAGGATGCTGGACCATTAAGGTGAGAGAATAAAGGAGGTATAGGATGAACATAGGAATAGTGGTTAGTGAGTTCAATTGGGACATCACCATGATGATGTTGGAGAGAGCAAAAGAGCATGCGGAGTTTTTAGGAGCGAACATAGCTGAGATCGTGAAGGTACCAGGGGTCTTTGATATGCCTTTGGCAATCAAGAAACTGCTTGAAAGGGATGGCATTGATGGTGTTGTAACTTTGGGTGCAGTGATTGAAGGGGAGACTGAGCATGACGACATCGTTATGACCCAAGCAAGCAGAAAGATAACTGATTTAGCAGTTGAATATGGAAAACCGGTGAGTTTAGGCATAACAGGACCAGGTATGGGAAGACTGCAAGCGGAGGAAAGGATCGAAAGGGCAAAAACAGCAGTAGAAAGTGTTGTGAAATTGAGCAAAAGAATAAAGGAGATGAAGTAAACTAAATTAAGCAATAGAAAAGAATGGGCGTATCTGGACTTCACTTTCGCTGTAAATCACAAACTATTTCTAACAATAATCATATCTCCAAATGTGAAGAGGGTTAGAAGGGTAAGAACAGGAATAAGAACTGCCGCGAAGGTCCTTGAGAAGGATATAATCTCTAAAGCAAAGAGATTGAGAAAAGAACCTAAATTAATTTTACCAAGATGTGAAGGAAGCTGCAAGAAGTGTATTTTTACTCCTATTGAACGAAGACTTGAATTGATCCAGAAACTTAAGGATGATGAAAAAAAACTTGCAAGTTTCGCTCGGCACGGTGATCAACTAAGCAGAGCATACGCAGCAACTCTTTTATTAGCGATATCAGAGAAGGCACCCTATTTAGCTGTTGCTCGTACTCCTTACGGAACTGTATCCTATGCAGTAAGGGGTAAAGTAAAGAAAGAAAAATTGATCGGTGTGCAGTACTTCAATGATCCTAACTGGAGATTGATGAGCGTTTTTGATATGGCATCAAAAAAGCATTTGTACATTTACTCAACGAAGGAGGAGATGGTTTGCACTGGTACATCACCAGATCCACCAAGAACATTCGTTAATGAGCAAATACATAAATTGAAGTATCGTTTAAGCGATGCGCGTACCTGTCAGCATTTATCAACTGATCATCCTGAAAAAGAAATTTATCTCTCAGTAAGCTGGTTGTCTGCTGATGTGGAGATAGCTGTATGCGAGAAATGCTTGAAAGATGATGAAAATATATTGAACACGTTAAGTCAAAGAATTGCTGCCCATAGCCCAGCTGATGATTTTGAGGTTGATGTTTCATTTAAATTGATATGCAAATCAAAATGCGAAGAATGCGGTGTAAATAGGGAGCCAAAATGCTCATCTAAATTGATCAAGGAGTACAAACAGGGTAATATCTCGGATAGCACTTTAGTTCAAAGATTTTTGAGGGATGTAGAGCAGGAATTGAAAAGCAGTGGAGAGAATATCTTCGTTGCGGATAATAAGTGTTATGGCGACGATCTGAATAGCTTTGTGGACGATCTGAATCCAAGCAAGATCGAGAGGGAAGGATTGCGAGGGATGTTAAAAGAGGTCGATGAACCAGTTATTATAAAGAATGCATCTCCAAATAAGGTGTTTACTACGTATTGGGCGAATCATGGAGAAGCAGCCATTTATGCTATCGTGAAGGATGAGGATTTAGCGGAGGAGCTATTTGAAAAAGCTGATATACAAAAAAGCGCGCCTTCTTTTATACTGAAGAACGCTGCTATGAGGGCAAAAAAGCGGGATATTTTATCATCGCTACCGAAGTATAAATCATTGCCTTCGATAGCGAAATTTGCTGATGACATCGCAAAGATCTATAGAACCAAGGGGAAGGAGGAAGCAATTAGATTCGCTGAAAAATATTCAGGCAGAGATACAAAAATCAAGTCCATCGGGTATGCATTTCTTCTCACTATGGATCGAACAAGTGGTAAGGAATGGCAGTACAACAAAACAGAAATAGATTTTGCTTCATATCTGAAGGATTTTGCAAGTAGACTGCTCAACGCCGAACCAAAAAAATATAATGAAGCATTAAAAGAATTATTGGCTGCCAGCGGTTCAACAGAGAAAATCACGCCTGATGATTAACCACCGTTTTACCGAACTTCAGCATCGACAACAACATGAGACACGCCAGGTGCATACGATTTGATTTCTTTATAATTCAACATTGTCATTGTTCTGTTAAGGTTTTTTGCACATTCTTTAATTCTTTCAATTGGTCTATGGGGTAATAATTCATTAGGACATACCTCATGGTAGTGAATTATACCTCCCTTCTCTTTTATCACCCTCATCGCTTTTGCAAGATATTTATGCGTTTTATGGACATAGCCCATGATGACCCTATCTGCAGCGTTTTCCTGTGCATTTTCATTATCACTGAGAATAGGTAAAATATTCTTGACTTTATTGAGCACAATATTTTCACATAGATATCCATAAGCAATGGGATTGATCTCATAAGCATATATTTTTCTTGGATGTGAATGAACAGCGATGGGCAAAGAAAAATAGCCTATGCCAGCGAACATATCCACTATCGTTTCATTTTCATTCGCAATGTTAGCCATGCGCAATCTCTCATCAATGTTACCGCTGGAAAACATGATCTCTTTCACATCGAGTTTAAACCTAATGCCATTTTCCTTATGGATTGTCTCCGTTTCACTTCCCAAGATGAGCTTAACATTGGGATTCCGAAACTTACCGCTTATCCCACTAACTTCTTTTATCACGCTTTTAGCTCCAAGCTCATTGGCATAAGCTATTGCAATATCCTTTTCATAATCCTCTAATTCATTAGGTAATTTCATTATCAAAACATCCCCTATCAACTCCCACTTCCTCGGCAGCATTTTCTTCAGTTTTTCATCTAAATTCACCTTTTCTAAAATATTTTCAATCGGACTTTGAACTGATTTTTTTCGTATAGGCTTATGGGGAGTTATCTTGGCGTCATATGATCTGATCATCAGAATCGCGCAAGGATACCCACGGCTTTAATCGTAGGAGGAATTGCACTTTCACCTCTTTGAATTGTGGGCAGTTTAAACGGTTTTAAGCCCAGACATACCCAGGTCTGTAAGTCCACATCGGGGTTGTTATAGAAGGTTTTTTTGCTTGTAGCACTGAGAGTTTCCTCTCTGTTTAACCACAAACCACAGTTGCTACGGACTTGTGGAGCATCCGTAGGTGTGTTGATATTTTCACTTCCTAACTTCTGCATTATGCCCCCTAATCAACCAGTTGCCCTTGCTCCTCACGGTGCAAGCCCACATCCTTTAGGGGTGGGTGATTGACCAAGATTGGTATGTAAGAAGGGAGATGTGAACTACCCAACAGCTAAAGCATGTCGGCTTCCTGCTTCATCGAGCCATCCGTCAGATTGGCTCTCGACCCTCTCGGTTACATCCCGATTACGAGCAAAGCTCACAGGTCTACACAGGCGTTTCCAATTGCGGATTCGGACAGTCCCTGCCCTATCCATCACTGAGT
>JAUWGG010000045.1 GCA_030606525.1 Methanobacteriota archaeon
GGTGATGTTGTGAATATAATAAAGTGCGAGAAAGGAATTTTTATTGTACCTTAGTCCTTAGCAGTTATTGTGCTATATCCATCACAACAACATCTCTTATCGCTTTCATCTCGTTGAATGGGAGCATCAAACGACCCTGCGCATCTGTTTTGAATAATCTAGGTTCAATCTCTTCTGCAGGGATAACGAGTACATGCACCAACTCACCAGTGTCCGTATTCACTAAAAAGTTCTCGATCATTCCTAAGATCTGCCCATCCTTCGTCATTACAGTTTTACCCCTCAACTCTGTTGCGAATTTCTTCATATCTATCACCCTTTAATTATCGATAATATCCAACTCCTATATCACGTTTCTCCTTTTTAGAGATTCCGCTTCCCATCTCCTTTCCTAAGCGCTCATAGAATTCAATCAATTCATCATCAATCGACGGTTTTACGGTCTTCATCGCCTCTTCAAAGTGTTTTGAGGTAATTATGTCTGCTGCTTTACTTTCTCGTATAGCTATCATTGCTGCTTCCCTGCATAAATTCTCTATGTCAGCTCCTGCATAACCATCTAACTTCCCAGCCAACTCCTCAAGGTCCACATTCTTTAAAGGCATGTTGCGCGTATGTATCTTCAGTATCTCCAATCTCGCTTTTTTATCTGGGGCAGGTATCAAAACCAACCTATCAAATCTCCCAGCCCTCAACAGCGCTCTGTCAAGAATATCTGGTCGATTGGTTGCCGCGATCACAACTACGCCTTCCATTGTTTCCAAACCATCTATCGAAGTAAGCAGTTGATTCACAATCCTCTCAGTCACGCCAGAATCGCTCCTCCATCCTCTGGTAGGCGCTATTGAGTCGATCTCATCGAGGAATACGATAGATGGTGCAACTTGCTTTGCTTTTTTAAAGATCTGGCGGACAGCTTTCTCGCTTTCCCCAACCCACTTGGACATCACCTCTGGGCCTTTTATAGTAATGAAGTTTGCCTCCGATTCATTTGCTACTGCTTTGGCAAGCAGGGTTTTACCAGTTCCTGGTGGACCATACAGCAATATGCCTTTCGGAGGTCTGATGCCGAGCCGTTTAAATATTTCAGGCTCTTTCAAGGGCATCTCCACTGCTTCCTTTAAATCTCTTTTCGCTTCCTCTAATCCGCCGATATCAGCCCATGTAACTCTGGGTATTTCTACCATTACTTCTCTCATAGCACTGGGCTCAACCTCCTTCAATCCTTCTTTGAAATCCTCCTCTGTAACTTTCATCTTTTCTACCAGCTCAGCAGGTATGGGTTTTTCAAGATCGATCTCCCCCAGATATCGACGCAGGGTTTTCATTGCAGCCTCTCGTGCTAGAGCAGCTAAATCAGCACCCACAAAACCATGGGTTATATCTGCCAACTTTTCTAATATCTTGGCCTTTTTTTCGTCACCGCCTTCGATAGGCATACCTCTCGTGTGTATCTGCAGAATCTCCTTTCTACCCTTGCGATCTGGTACACCTATTTCTATCTCCCTATCAAATCGTCCAGGTCTTCGTAAAGCAGGGTCTATGGCTTCTTCTCTGTTCGTTGCTCCAATTACAATTAAATTTCCTCTTCCACTCAACCCATCCATCAATGTAAGCAGTTGAGCCACGACTCTTCGTTCTACCTCACCGGTCACCTCAGCCCTTCTTGGTGCTATAGAGTCCAATTCATCTATAAAGATAATTGAAGGGGGATTTTTTTCTGCCTCCTCGAATCTCTGTCTCAACCGCTCCTCACTTTGACCATAGTATTTCGACATGATCTCTGGTCCCTGGATAGAATAAAAGTTAGCACCTGCCTCATTCGCTACAGCTTTAGCAATGAGCGTTTTGCCAGTACCTGGCGGTCCATATAAAAGGACTCCTTTGGGTGGATCTATGCCCAATCTATCGAACAACTCGGGATGTTTAAGAGGCAGTTCAATCATCTCTCTAACCTTTTTCAACTCCTCCTCTAACCCACCTATGTCTTCATAGGTAATACCTGGTGTAAGGATCTCTGCCTCTTTAACTGGCTCTTCTAACAACGTAAGAGAAGAGGTTTCTGTGATCTGCACGATCCCTTTTGGGGTCGTATTTGCCACAACAAAAGCCAACTGCCCGTGCATTAAACCTATGCCAGCGACGAGAAAAGCATCACCTTTTATTAGCGGTCTTCTTAATAATCCACGTCTCATAAATTCTTCCATACCCGCGCCAAATCTAAGTTTTTGACCTTTTTGTATCAAGGGTGCAACAACAATTCTTTCAGCTGGATGCATCTCTGCCTTTTTTATTTTAACTTTCTCACCAACAGACACTCCAGCATTTCTCCGTACCAAACCATCAATCCTGATTATATTTTTCCCTTCATCATCCTGGAAAGTAAGGCGGAATACTTTAGCAGCAGTGGTTTTTTTCCCGATGATCTCTATGATATCTCCTACATCAACATCTAGATCCATTCTTGTCTTTGTATCTATCCTCGCTCTTCCTAAGCCAACATCAGATTGGGGTGCTTCTACAACCCTTAATGTTAAAGTTCCGCTCATCTAAATTCCACCTCTACATCGTTCCTACTAGTCTGGATTATGGTACTTAATACCGTTTAAAATATTAAATATTTGCTTTAATCAACCTTTCTCTTCTTCAAAGCATCATCTAAACTTAATTCGCCTCTAGCGACTTTCTCAGCTGTTTCCCTTGAGATTGTGATTCTTCCACCACTTTTAATCCTGCTGGATCGCTGTATGTCCCTTAGCTCTCCAAGTGTAGGGTTAATTTCATATTTTCTCTGCGCTAAATAACCTCTAGATGATGCGATCTGCATCGCAGCATGCGTATCTGGTTCTTTTATTCTCTTGGTCGTATTTCTCTCATCAACTATCTCGATCTTAAGCTTTAAAGGTGAAAGAGCATTGATGATCCTATTCCTGTGTGTTAAGGAGGAGTGTCCTATTCTCACCCACGCCTTCTTTGCTGTATAGGCGTTGATCCAATCAGTGACGATGTGCGCTGTGTTTTCGGGGGAAGTGGCTTGCATAGTGTCCAAAACAACATCATCACCCATCAAAACCAAACCGGGGTTCATACCAGGATCTATCCCTATGATCAGCTGCTGATAACTCTTCTTACCGTGAAGCATGTTAACAGCTCTTTTAACAGCAGCATCTATTCTATTGTCCACTTCAACCTTATTTGAAAAGTTAATTGCGCTGGATTCTTCTTTTGTCGTGATCACTACGCCCACATTTCTTGGTATCTTCTTTCCGATCTTCAAACAAACAAAGGGTACATTTCTTTCTTTCAGCGTTTTAACCACATCATAATACATGCGAAAATTTTGAGTAATGACAGCAACGCTTTTCATTATGAATAATATGATCTGATAGGGTAAAAAGCTTTTGGAAATATCTTCATGAATTTCTTTGTAATCAATCCCAATTCCAAAATACCAAATCTTTATATGTTAAATAGCAATTGAATACTGAAGTAGATGACTGATGATACTGAGGTGATAAAGGATAAAATCCATTTGGCTCTTGTGCCAGATGGTAATAGAAGATACGCTGTTAAGAATAATAAACCAGTCTGGTCTGGACATCGGGATGGAGCTAAAAAGATCGAGGAATTCATAGATTGGTGCATGGAATACCCTCAAATAAAAAGATTATCTATTTTTGCGTTGTCTATTGAGAATTTAAGAAGGGATAAAAGGGAAACGAACGAACTTTGGAAGATATACAAGGAGAAGTTTAATGAGATGGCCCGTTCAAAAAAATTCAAAAAGCATGGAATGAAGGTCAATATAATTGGTAATGAACAGATTTGGAGAAGCGATGTAAGTCAGGCAGCAAAGGACGTGATGCTGGCAACCGCAGGATATTCCCGCACGATTCTAAATATTCTATTGGCTTATGGGAGCACCTTCGAGATCACAAATGCCATTCAAAAGATCGTTAACAAAGGGATAAAGAAATTCACAGTGACCGACGATCTGCTAAATGAATATTTGATCATTTCACAGCCTGTTGATCTAATAATTAGAACTGGGGACCAGTTCAGATTATCCAATTTCTTACTGTATCAATCCGCTTATGCTGAGATATACTTCTCCAAAACACTATGGCCTGAATTTACAAAAGAGGAATTTGCAGGCATTATGGAGTGGTTCTCTCAACAGCAAAAGAAGTTCGGGAAATAGAAATTAAAACATCATCGTTTTCTGCTCGATCTTCCAAACTCTTGAAGCAGTCGTTTTTGTTCTTTACTGAGATTCTTCGGTGTAACAACTTTAACCCTGACTAACTCATCTCCTCGACCGTATCCTCTGATGTCCTTTATGCCTTTACCTCTTAAGCGGAAGATGGAATCAGATTGCGTTCCGCTCGGTATCTTCATCTTCACCTTTCCCTTTAGAGTTGGCACTTCTATCTCAGCGCCCAAAGCAGCTTGAATGAAGTTTATTGGAACTTCTAATAGGATATTGTTTCCTTCCCGTTCAAAGATCTTATGAGGGGCGACGTGAATAACGATGAAAAGATCACCAGAAGGTCCGCCTCTTATGCCTGCTTCGCCTTTTCCTTCCAATCTTAAACGTAACCCAGAAAAAGCCCCAGCTGGAATTTCGATATCCATTCGACTCGTCTTTTGAATTACCCCTCGACCATAACATTTTGTGCATTTCTTTTCAATGATCTTTCCAGTACCTTTACATCTAGCACAAGTCGTTATAGAGATGAATTGACTGTATCCTCTTCGCTGTACGTTCTTCACTTGACCGCTGCCCTTACACATATCACAGGTCTTCGGTGCTGTACCTTTTTCCGCTCCACTTCCGTGGCAATCGCTGCAAACAACAGTATGCGGTACATCGATCCTCTTCTTAACACCAGAAGCAGCATCTTCTAAATCAATTTCCAAATCGAAGCGCAGATCCCTTCCCTGGAGTGATTCCCAGGGTTTGCGTCTTCTCCCGAAGAACATGTCGAGTACACTTTCTTCACCAAAACCGAAACCTCGTGTAAACAAATTGCCAAAGATGTCTTCTATATCACCATAACGGGTGAAGTCTGACCAATTGAATCCACCTGCGCCAAAGATGTCTCGAACACCTGCATCTCCGAAATAATCATATTTTGACCTTTTATCGTCATCGATCAATACCTCATATGCCTCTGAGACATCCTTAAATTTCTCCTCAGCAGCCTTTGTATCCTCCTTGTTCATGTCTGGATGATATTTTTTAGCTAATCTGCGATATGCCTTTTTAATTTCGCTTTTAGATGCATTTCTGTCAATACCAAGTGTCTTGTAATACTCTTTATCGACCATACTACATCCGCCCATACAGATAGATTGGCTGAAGCTTCCTATCGTTCACTTTTCACTAGGCAATCGAAATCTCAAGAAGTATAAAAGCATTATTCTTTCTTTTCTTCTTTATTTACTTCTTTATAATCAGCATCTACGTAATCCTCGCCCTTATTTTCTTTGCCTTTTTCTTCTTCTTCCCCTTCTTTTTGGGCTTGCTGGGCAGCTTGCTGATACAATGAAGTAGCAATTTCATGCGAGATCTTAGTAAACTCATCCATCTCTTTCTTAATTTTATCTATTTCGTCACTTTTTAACGCATCTTTCAATCTCTTTATGCCATCGTTCATCTTTTCCTTTTGCTCTGCAGTTATCTTATCTCCAGCTTCATCGAGAGTTTTTTCAGCTGTGTATATCATCGTTTCAGCTCTGTTCTGTATTTCAGCTTTTTCACTTCTCTTTTTATCCTCTTCAGCGTATTTATCTGCATCTTTGACCTTCTGATCAATCTCTTCTTTTGAGAGATTGGTTGTGGCCGTGATGGTTATCTTTTGTTCTCTATTAGTGGCTAAATCTTTTGCGGATACGTCCACTATGCCATTTGCATCTATATCGAAAGTTACTTCGATTTGAGGTATGCCTCGAGGAGCTGACGGGATTCCTGTTAAATGAAATCTCCCTAAAGAGATGTTATCAGCTGCCATCGGTCTTTCCCCTTGAAGAACGTTGATTTCCACAGTTGTTTGATTATCGGCAGCAGTAGTGAAAATTTGACTTTTCCTTGTTGGTATGGTTGTATTTCTTTCGATCAATCGTGTATCTACTCCCCCTAAAGTTTCTATTCCGAGGGAAAGCGGTGTTACATCCAGCAACACGATGTCTTTAACCTCTCCACTGATAACTGCACCTTGAATAGCAGCTCCTAAAGCAACGCACTGCATCGGATCCACTCCTCGCTCAGCCTTCTTTCCTGTCAACTTCTCAAATTTCTTTCTAACTGCAGGCATCCTTGTTGGACCACCTACTAATATGACCTTACTTATTTCCTTAGATTTTAGCTTAGCATCTTTGAAAGCCTGATTTATCGGTCCCTCTATCCTCTTTAATACGTCTTCTATCAATTCCTCAAGCTTCGCTCTTGTCAATGTCATCTCAATATGTTTTGGCTCAGAGCCAACAGATGCAATAAAAGGCAGGTTGATGGTTGTTTTAACTGTGCCACTCAATTCAATTTTAGCTTTTTCAGCAGCATCCCTTATTCTCTGCATGGCAACCCTGTCCTTGGACAAATCGATTCCGTGCTCTTCTTTAATTTCATTAGTGATGTGATCCATGATCTTTTTATCCATATCACTGCCACCAAGGTTCGTATCACCGCTAGTAGATATCACTTCAAATACTCCATCCCCTATCTCCATGATCGTCACATCAAAAGTGCCTCCGCCAAAATCTAAAACAATAAGCTTCTGTTCTTCGGCTTTGTCCAAACCAAAGGCAAGAGCAGCTGCTGTCGGCTCGTTGACGATCCGCAATACCTCTAAGCCAGCGATTTTCCCTGCATCCTTTGTCGCTTGTCTTTGATTGTCGTTAAAATAAGCTGGTACTGTGATCACCGCTTTCTTCACTTCTTCACCCAAATAAGCTTCTGCATCTGCCTTTATCTTTTGAAGGATCATCGCTGAGATTTCTTGCGGTGTGTACACCTTATCATCGATCGTTATCTTGTAGTCAGTGCCCATTTTTCTTTTGATGCGCATGATCGTTCTTTCAGGATTGGTCACCGCCTGCCTTTTTGCAGGTATTCCTACTAATCGTTCACCATCCTTGGTGAATGCTACTACAGATGGAAACATCTTTCCACCAAATTCGGTACCCTCAGCGCTTGGTATTATCTGTGTTTTTCCTCGTTCCATATAAGCTGCCTCTGAGTTCGTTGTGCCCAAATCAATGCCGATTATTTTGCTCATTTTTTCACTTCCTTTTTATCGCTTTTACTTTTTACCACTTTTACTTTTGAAGGTCTTACGACCTTTGAATGTAATGTGTAACCTTTTTGATACTCTTCTACGATCGCACCATCTTCGCAGTCTTCTTCGATTATTTGCTCAATCGCTTCATGTTTATACGGGTCAAAATTTTCACCCAATGCTTTTATTTCCTCTAAACCATTTTTTATTAATACGCTCATCATTTCTTTGTAGATCATCT
>JAUWGG010000097.1 GCA_030606525.1 Methanobacteriota archaeon
CAAGCTGTCCTGATGGCAATGATCCCAAGAATAAAGAGGGAGTTGTACGAATAGGGTATTATGAAGGTGAAAAATGAAGATCAGAAAAGCAAAAGAGGAAGATTTAACAGACATTAATAGACTCTGCAGAAGCTCGTCATCCCCCATAAAAATTGCAAAGGAAGCGATCAAAGAAAAAATGAAGAAAGGGCGGGTGATTGTAGCAGTAGAAAACAAAAAGATAGTTGGTTTTCTGCAATCAGAAGTTTATGTGGATGATATAACAAATCAATACATTGATAAGGCATTTCTTTTGATATCCCCTGAGCATCTTGGTAAAGGCATAGGCGCTGGTTTACTTGAAACTGAAAGGAAATACGCAGCAAAGAACAAGATAGATGTTCTTAGGATTGAGAAGATTGATGCGCTATAGAGCTCTGCATTTCCAAAAATGTTTTTAAGTTAAATGCCGATATAGAGCATTGAGATAAGCAGGTGATATGATAATCAATATACCCCTTATTTTAATATTTCAAATGAATGGTGAGGACAGTTTTGAGGGAATATGCTATTATTTGCTGGTTCTAATCATTATTTTGGTCATCTTGTACATAGGGCTTTACCTCTATCAGCGCTTTGTTGGCAGTAAAAAGACCCCCCAACATATCTGCAATTACTGCGGACGCATGGTAGATGCTGTTTCTGACTGCTGTTATGCACCTGTTGAAGAGTTTTTTCTTTATAGAAAATGCCGTTTGTGCGGAAAAAGATGCGCAGTTGTATGTAAGAACTGTAAAAGAAAGATCTTTTGAGCAGGGGATCAATGATCTTATCAAGCATCTCTTCCAAGGCTCATGGGTTAGTTTAATACGCAATGAATATATTACCCACAGATAACATGGAAATCAGATTCCTCGGCGGTGCAGATGAAGTAGGCAGTCTTGGCATGCTTATGCGCAATGAAGGAATACAATTGCTATTTGATTATGGAATAACTCCCTCAAATCCACCAAGATATCCTATGAAAGCACCTCCTGTTGATAATATTTTGTTAAGTCATGCTCATGTAGACCACTCTGGGATGATCCCCTGGTTATGTGCTCGTTACAATACGAAGGTAATAGCTACACCTCCTACAATTCTTGTAAGCGAGATGTTGGTCGAAGATGCTCTCAAGATAGCAAAAGCTGAGGCTTTTCCAGAACCTTACAACGAGGAAGATATAATAAAGACCAAAGAAAATTTCCGTGCTGTTGATTTCAAAGATTATAGGATGTTTGGAGATCTGGAAGTGATATTCCACTCAGCAGGTCATATCCCTGGTGCATCGATGTTCGAGGTCAAAGGTGAAAAAACAACGCTGTTCACAGGGGATATCAATACTATTTCCACAAGATTAATTTGGGGCGCTCGACCTGTTGAATGCGATAATCTAATCATGGAATCCACATACGCAGGAAGAGATCATCCAGAAAGATTGAAAATGGAATATGAATTTTTGCAAAAGATCAAGGAAGTAGTTGAAAGAGGAGGAATAGCATTGGTTCCTTCATTTGCTGTTGGCAGAACGCAAGAAATAATGCTCACTTTGCTGGAAAGCAAGTACGAGATCTGGCTGGATGGTATGGGTAAAAGAGTCAATAAACAATACCTGAAATGGCCAGAATATCTGCGCTCTCCTAAAAAAATGAGGAGGGCTATGGGCAGGGTAAGAGTCGTGCATTCTGAAAGAGGAAGGAAACACGCATTGAAGGGTAATGTCATCATAACGACAAGCGGGATGCTGGACGGCGGTCCTGTGTTATATTATCTCGATCAATTGAAAGATGATGATAAAAGTGCAATCATTCTTACGGGGTATCAAGTAGAGGGTACAAATGGTCGCTTATTATTGGACAAAGGGATGATAGATTTCCATGGTGCAATTGAAAGAATGAAATGTGAAATTTGTTTTTTTGATTTTTCTGCTCATGCTGGTCATAAGGAACTCGTTGAATTTATAAGAGAATGCGATCCAGAAAAAGTTGTTCTATGTCATGGTGATAATAGAAAGGCTTTAGCAGATGAACTAGCTGATGAGTTTACTTTTATTTTACCAAAAAATAATGAGCAGATAAATCTGTGATTTTGCTCTTTATGATTTAAAAAGGAATTAAAAAATAGAGGAAATACTATATAATAATACTTCATATATTCTTCCATGCGTGGCAGCAGGTTCGAAGAATTTTTTAGAGAGGACATTGGACATGGCGATATCACCTCTCAAACCCTTTTATCTGATGAAAGGGCATCTGCAGTTATTAAAGTTAAAGAAGATTGCATCCTTGCAGGACTAGAAGAGGCGAAGACGATATTTGAACAATTGGGATTAACAACGGAAACTGTATTCTTAGACGGTCAAGAAGTTTTGAAGGGCGCTGATGTTTTAAAAATCGAAGGGTTGGCTAGCGCGATACTGTCCTGCGAAAGATTAGCTCTCAATTTTTTGATGAGGATGAGCGGCATTGCAACGCAGACCAAAGCACTTGTTGAGCGATGCAGAAAGATGAATCCTCACGTTAGAATAGCAGCAACTAGGAAAACTACTCCCGGCTTCCGCTACTTCGAAAAAAAGGCTGTGATGTTGGGCGGCGGAGATCCACATAGATATAGACTGGATGATGCATTCATAATCAAAGATAATCATCTGCGGATAGTGGGTTCTGTGAAGGAAGCTGTTAGACGTGCTAAGAAAGGGGGTTTTACAAAGAAGATCGAAATCGAAGTGGAAAATCTAAGGGATGCTTTGGAGGCTGTAAATGCTGGTGCTGACATCATCATGTTAGATAACATGACTCCAAAAGAAGCAGAAGAAACTGCCAAAAAGATCAAGGAGATCAAGAAAAGTGTGATCGTTGAGATTTCTGGAGGCATCACACCCGATAATATTATAGATTATGCAAAATTCGCTGATGTGATATCGTTGGGATGGCTGACCCATTCCACCAAGGCAGTAGATTTTTCATTGGAGATCGTCGAGGTAAAGGATTGAATTGAAAAATCATTCTTCACGCCATCTTTTGTACATATCATTTTTTATATCTAACGCATCTAAGATCTTCCCCACGATGAAATCGATCATATCATCTATTTTTTTGGGTTTATGATAAAAAGCAGGCATTGCTGGAAGAATGATCGCGCCATTCTGAGACAATTTGACCATGTTCTCCAAGTGGATCGTATTTATTGGAGTTTCTCTAGGCACTAAAATGAGCTTTCTTTTCTCTTTCATGCACACTGCTGCCACCCTAGTGATCAAATTATCACCAATTCCATGTGCTATCTTCGATAGAGTAGATAGAGAACAAGGCACTATGACCACTGCATCGAATCTTGTGCTGCCTGAAGCAAGCGGAGAGAAAAGATCGTTATTCTCATAGCATTCATCTACCAAAGCTTGAACATCACTGATCGAATGTTTTGTCTCTTCCATGATTATCTTTTTCGCTGTTTCCGACATGATCAGATATTTCTTTTCATCTAAATTCTTCAGAAGAGAAATGGCATACACAACACCAGAAGCACCTGTGATGCCCACAACAACTCTCATAAAAAGGACACTAACTACAATCCTATTAAAGATTACGGATTATTTTACTGATTAATGTGAATTCGTATTAAACATCTTTTTGATTGTGCTCATATTGTTTCATAGTTCAATGCTTAATAATGTCCATCAAAGAATCTATGCTCTTCTCAATTTCTCTTGCTTTTGGGACATCTGAATCTGATTGCGTATTCGTAGAAATTCGTACCTTTCTCTTACTTACTTTCCACACCTTTACAGATATATCTGAGCCTTCAATTAGATACGAAGGTGTTAACTTTATCCACTTCGAACCTTCTACAATCCGAGAATATTTGAAGTTAAGAGAATCTAGACCTTTTCTAACAATCTCATCAATGTTCTCAATTTCGCCTTGAAAACATTTAAACCGTTCTCCTTTAGATTTACGACTCCAATATCTCATAAAGAAATAATTGAAGAGAAAGATTGTTAACCAGAGAAAAGAATGGATGTATAAAAATCCTGATGCATCCTCCCCCAATAACTTGAGAAACCACCAAAATTGAAATCCCATTATGAAGATTCCAGACATAGCTGGGAATATTGTATCCCAAAAGTAGTCGAGTACCTCGAATTGTATCCAAAATCTATCTCTTAATTTATCAATTGAAATCATCAATAGTATCCATATTACCATAAAAACAACGAGGGCTAATATAATAAAAGAAAAAAAGATAATGGAGAAAAAAAGGCCAGCAACAAGGAAGATGGGGAGGAAAACAAACAATGTAAATAATCCCCATCCTAAGAATAAATTAAGTGACCTCATTTTTAAGGTGAATATTGAAGCATCATCCTCACTCATGCTCAATCTCCGTAATAGACGCCAAATACTTATACTCATATATATGTTAAGTTTTTGTCAACTATCTTGCAATTTAATGAAGATAAAAAAATGTTTTAATGAAGTGTTCTATACCATATCGGAGAGAAATAGAGGATTTATATA
>JAUWGG010000070.1 GCA_030606525.1 Methanobacteriota archaeon
TACCCCTATGCAGGTGGGACATATATGATCCGCGTGTTCCAAAATAGCGGCAACTCAAATAGTTGGTTAGAAGTGAAGTTAGCAGGTGAGGGCTGCGATAAGTTCGGCGTGGGTGCAAGGATATATGTGAATCAGACCTCGTCACCTTATCTAACATTGATGGATGAGATCCGGACAAGTCAAGGAGCGCATAACCATGCAAACGGCTTGAGAGCACATTTCGGTCTTGGTGCATACTCAGGAACAGTTACGGTAGAAGTGCGCTGGCCGTGTGGCAACTTCACAGCTTTAACAGATGTAGCAGTAAATCAAACCCTTACTATCTGTGAATTAGAACCATTACCTGCACCGCCAACAAAGGTTGATGCAGGATTAGAAGGTCTGCAATTCGAGGATGTGAATATAACCTGGACTTTATCAAAAGACGATGGCAGCGGAAAAAACAATGTTAATAATTATGCGATCTATCGCAATAAAAGCTATGATCGTAATGGAACAGGCTATGAGTTTCTTGATGAAATTCTAAATGGAACGAATCATTATGTAGACATTGGTGCAGGTGACAGCGATCCAAACGATTATTTCTATTACATTCAAGCAAACGGTACTTCTGGTGAGGTTGCCAAAAATGATACTCAAGTTGGTAAATTCGTTAGAGAAATGCCTTATTCTGGCGATGCATCTAGACAACTAGTATCTATGCCATTGGCGCAATCAGATACAAATATATCCACAGTATTGCAAACTATACAAGGCAGCTACAACTATGCGCAGTGGTATGATCCATTGGATGATGTTGATCATTGGAAGACGAATGCCACTTTTAAACCATCTGGATTCAACAATCTGCTCAATGTAGATCACAAAATAGCTCTATGGATAACGATGACATCATTTGATAACTTGACCATCGCAGGTAAAGTACCAAGTTCAACATCGATTCAATTATACAAGGGATGGAATCTTGTAAGCTATGCTTCGTTCATTAATAGAACTGTTGAGAATGCGTTAAGTGGCATACCCTATGAAAAGGTAAAAGGTTTTGATGAAAATACATCACCATATTACTTGAGAACTTTAGCAGCTACGGATTGGATGGAAGCTGGCAATGGATATTGGATCTATGCTAAAGAGAACTGCACTTGGACGATAGAAAATTGATCTTCTCAACTCATTCATGATTGCATAAAAACTTATATTAGAATATACAATAATCGGTTTTGTCATAGTTGATGGTGGTTAACACGAAAGAGGTTAGGGTTTGGGTGGCATTGATTATTCTGTTATTCTTTGCAATATTAATTTCACCATCCACAACACCTTTAGAGGGGGGAGAAAGAACACGAAACAACTTATCAGAATGGACCTTCATAATGTATATGGCTGGAGATAGGGATAATGATATATCCAGCGCTCTTTTAGAGGATATCGAAGAGATGAAAATCGTAGGCTCAACAGCAAATGTCAGCATTGTAGTGTTAATAGATGAATATGAGGATGATTCTAAAGTTTATTTTGTTGAACGAGATTATCTGAATGAGATTTCTCTTACGGGAGTTAATCCTTCTTGGACAACTGGTGAAGTTAATACAGGAAGTCAGCAAACACTAACAAGTTTTGCCCAGTGGGCTATAGAGAATTATCCTGCCAAACATTATTTTTTAGGTTTAGCTGGACATGGAAGAGGATGGAACGGACTCTGTCATGACGGAGGCGATGTGCTGAGTATGGTCGAATTAAGCAGTGCATTAGCTGATATAAAAGCAGCAAACAACGATTCAAAGCTGGATATCATTGGTTTCGATGCCTGCAGCATGGGGACAGTTGAGGTTTATTATCAATTAATAGACTATGCGGATTATGTTATCGCATCGGAGATAGAAGTGGACATCAGCGGATGGCCGTATGATGCTATTTTGCAAAGATTAGAGAATGATGCAAATATGAGTGCAGCATCACTGTGCTCTATAATGGTAAATGAATTTGTTAACTCTTGTCAAAATAATAGTAGGTATTCAGCCGAGATGTGCGCAGTAGATCTGGATAAAATAGAAGAATTTTTAACACCAGTTATCAATACTTTTGCAGCGAATCTAAAAAGTGCCTTTTCCTTTTACAATGATGAGATAACCTTTGCAAAAAATGAAACAGAGCATTATGAACGCACAAACGATTACGATCTGTACCATTTTGCTGAGAATGTATTGGAGATTGAAAATAAAAGAATTCAAACTTCAGCATTGGATTTAATTAACGCTATCGATCAATCCATTGTAGCAGAGAAGCACTGGACCAATCCTTTGGAAGTATCTGCAAATCATACGCACGGCATGTCTATATGGTTTTCGTGGCCCTTTTCTTACACTTATCGTACTCTACAATTTTCTAAAAGTACGATGTGGGATGAATTCATTGAAGAATTTTACAGCGATTCCCCTCATCCGGAAATACCTTTTTTTGTTCATGGTGAGTCCCTAGATACAAACAATGATACCTATAATGATACAATAAAATTAAGTTATGAAGTTAATGGAATCTCCAATATGACCTCTTTCAATATGACCGTGGATGTCTACAACCATCAAGGTGATTTTATACTTTCTTTTTATAATGATGCCGATGAAAACGGAAACTTTACCTTCCATTCAAACAAACCAAATTACTACCACCTTTACTGCTCACTTTTTTATAATGACGAAATTCAGAATTACTCACAGATTTTAAATCTCAATATACAAGCGCCTTTTTACGTTCATGGGAATTTAACTGATTTGAACGGTAAGAATATAGAAAGTGCCGAGATAATTTTCAGAAATATGAGGACGAATGAAATTTTGACGGTCCTAACGAATGAAACAGGATATAACATTACCATTCTTCAACCTGACTGGTGTATGGTGAGCGATAAAATTGAGATTAGAGCTGTATTTAACGGGCACAGCGTCAACACGACCCTTCTCGTTCCCTCGAACACTAGTTATGCTCATATAATCTTAATATTGCCTGAAGCAATCGATCAAAAAACCACGTTCATCACTATTTTATGGATCATTATGATTATATTGGAAGCTGCTGGAATGACAATCATCCTGATCTTATATGTCTCAAAGAAAGAAGATAAGGGCAGTATTGAGGGGAAAAAAGAGATCGTTTCAATGAGATGCATATCATGTGGAAGAGAAGTAGAACTTGGAACGGAGTCCTGCCCATTCTGTGGGGAGAAGTGTGAAGCGCTTGACGATGATATTGAAAAAGTCCTGTAAAAAAGTAATATTTAATATCTTGTTCCCCATATGCGGATTGAATGATCGTAAACGCAGATTTGCATGTGCACAGCCGGTTTTCCGGTGGTGTAAGCAAGAACATGACCATAGAGACTCTATCCAGGGAAGCGAGGAAGAAAGGCGTTGATCTATTGGCAACAGGGGATTGTTTGCACCCTGGTTGGATACAAGAAATTAAGGAAATGGAAAAGATAGATGACGGTACCTTGGAATTAAATGGTACGCGATTTGTATTGACAACTGAAGTGGAAGATATGAAGCGGGTGCATCACCTGCTCATCTTTCCCTCTTTTTCCTCAGTTTTGGATTTTAAGGAAGCTGTGAGGGGAAAATCAGTGAATATTGAAACAGATGGCAGACCATCGCTTCATCTTAACGGCGTGGAAATCGCGCAAATAGCCAAGGATGTGGATGCTTCGTTCGGTCCCTGTCATGGTTTCACGCCCTGGACAGGTATTTATGCTTACCACGATACATTGAAAAGCTGCTACGGAGATTTGACAGAGTATATATCGCTAATTGAACTCGGTCTAAGTGCAGACACAGATTATGCAGACCGCATCGAAGAACTGCAGAGATTGACCTTTCTTACCAATTCAGATGCCCATTCCCCCTATCCAGTTAGATTAGCCAGGGAATTCAATCGTTTTGAACTGCAAGATGCAACTTTTGAAGAGTTAAAGAAAGCAATTCTGAGAACGGGCGGAAGAAAAATAATATTGAATGTTGGCTTGCCACCACAAGAAGGGAAATACAATGAAAGCGCTTGTATCAAATGTTATAAACATTATTCCTTGAAAGAAGCGATATCGAGGAGATGGCGCTGCTCTTGCGGCAAAAGAATTAAGAAAGGAGTTAAGGACAGAATCGAGGAACTCGCCACATATGAAGAACCAAGGCATCCAGTATATAGACCCAAATATCTTCATTTGATACCATTAGCTGAGATCATCATGAAAGCTGTAGGTCAATCTTCCCCATTTACGAAAACTGTGTTTGCGAAATGGAACGAACTGATCAGAGAATTTGGGAATGAAGTAGCAGTGCTTGTGGATGCGGACATCGAGGACATTGGAAAAGTAACGGAAGATAGAATAAAACAAGCTGTTCAGTTATTTCGAGAAAATAAGATCATCATCCATCCCGGTGGTGGTGGCCAATATGGACAGATCGAACTGCACTCTGAGACTGAAGAAGCGAAGAAAGAAATAAAGATTGGACAGCGCAGCTTATCAGATTTCTAAAATCGCTTTTTGAACAAGAATGTAAGGTTCTTTATCCCATCACGCCAACTGCTGAGCTTCTTTTCACCTTTTCTTATCCTATATTCTATAGGTACTTCTTTAGTAATAAACCCTTTTTTCCACGTCTCTATCTTGATCTCTTCAGAAAGGGGCATGCCGTCGCTCGTTAATTCAATATCATCTAAGATATCTCTGCGAAATATCCACATACCAGATTGCGAATCTTTAATCTTCATTCCGAACAACAGGTTCATTGCGGTCTTCAGCACCCAATTGCCAAATCTGTGCTGCAAGGACATGACTCCTTTTTCTAATGTGCTCAATCTGTCACAAGTGATGAAATCTATCCGCTCTTTTTCTAATAGGTCAATTAACTTTGGGATATCACAAGCTGGATATGTACAATCTGCATCTAGAGTTACAATTAAATCTCCATTTGCGTTTTCGAAACCTGTCTTGTATGCCCTTCCATAACCTCGTCTCGGTTCATTGATGACCTTAGCGCCTTTCTCCTTTGCGATCTCAACAGTTTTGTCCTTTGAATCGGTATCCACGATCAAAATTTCGTAGTCGAGATGTTTCACAGCTTCATGAACTTCATTTAAAACATGAGCTATAGATTCTTCTTCATTCATCGTAGGTATGATAATCGATACTTTCACATCTTTACTCTTATTTTCCATATCTCTTATCTCCAAAGAGTTTGTAGGCGATATAACCCAGCATAGCGACAATCAATCTTGATAGGGACCAAAAATTCATTTCTCTTTTGATCATTTCCAATGGTTGATAGCTTCCCCATAACCGCCCATGCTTGAGGGTCAATTGCTTCCTTCCAACGCCATTCCAGAATGCCTGCTTGAAGAAACCATACAAACTTCCCCGAGTTCTGTGATACATGATGGCATTCTCGTTGTAGATTATCTTGTAGCCAGCACTCACTGCTCTGTAATTAAGGTCTATGTCCTCAGCTGTTATGAACCACGGGTCCAAACCACCTACTTTATCTAGAACTTCTTTCTTGTAAGCTGTATTGCATCCCGGGTAAGTTACATCATAGCCCTTGTGATAAAGCTCAATGCGTTCTAGATCTTCGAATGCATGAGGTCCAATATGGATCGTTTTACCAGCAGCTATCTCCCCTTTCTGCAGGGATTCTCTAACTTCTTTCAACCAAAAGGGGTTTGCAATGCAGTCACCTCCGATGAAGGCGATCACATTACCCTTCGCTTTTTCAACACCGTATTCCATGCTCTCAGATCTTGTACCTGGCTTTAGATAAAGTTTTACATTATCATATTTCTCAGCGTACCTCTTAACTATTTGCGGTGTTGAATCCTCACTATCCGAATCAACTACTATTACCTCAAAAGGTGGTTCTTGAACAACCAAGCTGTCCAATAGATCTCTAATATGCCGTCCCTCGTTCTTTGTTGTGAGCACCACACTGATGAACATGATAACTTCTCACCTTATCTTCCTTTTAGATCC
>JAUWGG010000168.1 GCA_030606525.1 Methanobacteriota archaeon
AAGATGGATGGCAAACAGTTGCTGAAGGTGTTTCGCGACAACGCAGAGCTTCGAGAGGAATTTGGATGCTTTCATCTTATGCCCTCTTTAGCTCTCAATGAGCTTATCTTGTTTATCCTGCGGAATTATGAACATTCGCCCATACAGCGAGAAGATGATTTGCGTTACTTGCGTGAGTGGGAAAACGTAGAATTGAAAATGATGATTCGCCAGGGGCAGGAGGTGAGGGAAACAACAAAAGAAACAATGCCCTGTTATATAAATTTAGAGGGTAATTCATCTTTTAAGAGAGAAGCCCTTATTGCGGTAGGAGGGTTTAATTCAGAACTACAGCGAGGAGGACATGAAGGGCTTGAACTAACATATAGAATCGTTAGTAAATATAAAGATAAAACTAAATTGGTATACTATCCGAGTGCCGTTATATACCACGATTACTCAGATACTTTTGTCAAATATATAAAGAAGCAGCTGAGACATGCCAAATATAGTGATATGTTAAAATGTCAATTTCCTGATATTTTTGAGTTTGCTGGAAGCTATAATTTTGGTTCAAAAAAGATGATGAACAATTCTTTGCATTTAGTCATCAGGATGAAGTTGAAAGTAATACGAGAGTTCGTATCATTCATCTTAAATGCGCGAAAACTTGTAAGGAAAGGTCATTACCAATAATGAGTTAACGCTTAAGGAGCAGGATGAACTTTATTATACCTTCAGTGAGCTAATACCGAAATTTGGAAGGGATATTACCGTCCTTGTAGAGATGACATAGAGAGTTTGAAGAAAGTTGTTCTGGAAGCGGTTAAGAAGGGAATTACATTGTTCGAGCGGTAAATTGCTCGATTTGAAAATGGATGTGAAGGTTCTGAGGGTTCTATATTGACTTCAACTCCGAAACAATATCTTAAAAGAATCAGGAAGATAGCAATGGAATTCCATGATAATGTATCTCAATATAAACATGATGATATTCAGCGATTGCTTGAGGATATAGGTTTTGTTGTTAAGTTGAATTGTGATGGTAAGTCACCTTTTGGGTATCTTTATGGTAGGAGAGATTGATTGACTTCGCTTTCCTTCCGTGGGTCTACGAACTTCCTGAACCACAACTCTAAAGAGACAAGTGCAGCAATTTTTAAGTGGTTATCCTCTTTCCCTGATAGATGGTTACTTAAAATCATTTTTATGTATTCGGGATTAAAAATGCCACGTGAAAGGGTTCTTTCATCAAGAAGAATTCGTTCAACAAAATCCCGCTGTTCTCGTAGATAATGCCCATAGTTCCCAACCTCTTGTGCTAAATTGATGGTCCTCTTGCCCCTTGTGACTATTTCAACCATTCTCTTTGCCTTGAAACATCCAAACCTTAACCATCTTACTACATCTTTTCTGGACTTGCTACTATATAAAGAGCATCCTGTCGTTTGCAATGGAATTCGTGCAAGCTCAGGGTAATAATACGTGAGCGCTTCTACACAAAGTCTTCTTTCCAATCTCAACTCTGGAGGTATGGTGAGCATAAAATCTACAAGGTCATAATCAAAAATATTAACTGTCTCTGTGCTCAAACGAGAAAGCATGGGTGTGCTAATTGATAACCATCTCCTGGACCGCTCAGTAAAGTTTATGTAATCAATAATATTCGCGGGTAAGCGGTGCAATTCTTTTGCTCTATCAAAAGATTCTTTTAATGATTTCCTGAGTAAATTCTTTACTTCTTCATAATATCCTGCTGATAATAGTTCCTTAAGTTCTTCGTCTTTAAATATGCTGTGTGTATCCAGGAGATACTCAAAAAGCTCATCTTCGGTGTAGGTGCCATAGACCAGTTTATGCTCCAGAAAGCCGCCAAAAAGTGTGGTTGATGAACTCCCTACCACTTTCAAGTCTATTCCCTTCTCCCTTTCCAGCTCCTCAAATAACAACTCCTGACCTACTAATATGTAAAGTGTGCCATCTAAGGCATATATGACCCGCTCGCTATACTTCGGGATATATTCCGAAGTTAAAGGGATAAAATGATGCTCAAATCCTAATATCGCATTCACTTTCTTTGCATATCTGTCATCGTCACATCCAGGCTCACCAAATGTAAACGCCGTAATTTTTCTATCTCTCGGAACATAAGCCGCTATAATTCGACTATCTAACCCACCGCTAAGCGTAATCCCAATATTTTTACAGTCACCCACCGCTCTTCTTACTGCTTGATTAACCAATCCATGAAGTTTATCCCTGTGTTCCTCAACTGTCTGAGGACCATAACCCTCAACAAACTTATATTCCCAATATCTTTTTATATCGAAATAATCTCTCCCAAATTCGAGAATCGAAGCATAAGGAAGGAGATGAACCTCTTTAAAAAATGTCTCGTCACCCCATAGATGCATAGACCTGATAAAATCAATTATAGCCTGGTCATTAATGTCTCTATTAACTCCGGGATGTAACAGTATTGCTTTCACCTCGGAGCCAAAAACAATCTCCCCCCTATCAATTTTCGAGTAATAGATAGGATACCTGCCGAATCTATCGTTTGCAATAATCAATCTCTCATTTTCGGAGTCCCAGATAGCCACTGTGAACTGCCCTTTGACCTTGTGAACGAAATTTATACCAAATTCGTTAAATAATTGAAGCACAAGCTCTCCATTACTTGCCGAATGTTTAAACTCGCCCTTATTTACTATATTACCCTGGAAAAAAACAATGGTTGAGTTATCTCTATCCGATACAGGTTGCTGCTCAGGATTAAAAGTGGTTAAGTCCGCTCTTCCTATCCATAGAGGAGCTTGTTCATATTTCTCTACTCTATG
>JAUWGG010000204.1 GCA_030606525.1 Methanobacteriota archaeon
ATAAATGCCGATATTCCATTTTATTACTTTTGAGCCGTCGAAAGGTGGAAAAGGCAGCATATTGAAACCTGCAAGGAAGATGTTGAAAATGCCAACGAACAGTGCGATGTTTCTAACGATGCTCAAATCAATGAGCAGAAATACCAATATACAGATCGTGCATATTATCATGTTCATGAAGGGTCCAGCTGCGCTTATCTTCCCATTTTGCTTTTCATTAATGCTACCGCTTATATAAACAGCGCCTGGAGCAGCGAATATGAAACCAAAAAAGGAGCTTATTAAAGCCAATAGAAGACCAAGCGACCAATACCTGAACTCTGCCCAACAACCGTATTTCTGGGCAACAATCTTATGAGCTAACTCATGAAACAGGAAAGCTGTTGCCACAGCGATAAGGGATATGATCAAAGTCTTTAAAAAGAGGTAATCGATGCGAAATGGAGTTAGTACTAAGGTGAGTGCAATAGTCAATACTGCGACAGATACCCCTATCTCTTTCAATTCTCTTATACTGAATGTGATCTTTTTTGGTTGGTAATGATATGACCCTGTATAACCCTTCCATTTGTCCTCTATTTCATTTACCCCCTGTATATTTCTAAGTCCACCGCTGTGGTTTCACTCAAATAAGCGTTGAACCATCCAATCGGTGTTGAATGGAACCAGATCGTCGTAATCCTGCCCAGTACCCAAAAATATAATTGGTTTACTGACCGCATAGGCTATTGATAGGGCGGCTCCGCCCTTAGCATCAGCGTCGATCTTTGTTAAAACAGCAGCATCTATACCAACTGCCTCGTCGAACTTCTTAGCTTGCTCAACTGCATCATTTCCTGCCAGAGCGTCGCCAACAAAGATAATCATGTTCGGCTTTGCCACTCTCTTGATCTTCTTCATCTCATCCATCAAGTTGATGTTTGTTTGCATCCTTCCAGCAGTATCGATGAGAACGATATCCTTTCTTCTTGCCCGCGCGTGTTCCACAGCATCATAGGCAACAGCAGCAGGATCGCTTCCTGATTTGTGTTTGATCAGTTTCACTCCCAATTTATCAGCATGCACATTAAGCTGTTCTATTGCACCAGCCCTAAACGTATCACTTGCAGCTAATACACAAGTCTTATGACGCTTTTGAAGATGATGGGTGAACTTTGCTATTACAGTGGTTTTACCAGTACCATTCACACCAACGAACATCAATATGATGGGTTTCTCTTGTTTTTCTATAAAATCATCAAATTTCAGTGGATTGACAGATAAAACGTTGGCAACAGCCTTTTTCAATGCAGTTTCAATGATTTCATTAGTACCGATACCTTTCCTTATCTTCTTTGTAAGCAGTTCTTCCCTTACATTCTTTTTAATCTCCTCAACCACAGCCAGGGCTACATCCGCCTGCAATAGACCGTATTCCAAGTCCCCTAAGAAATCATCTAGTCTCTTTTCCTTTAATTTCTTTCCCTTTTCCTCAACAAAGACCTCTTCATCAAGATCGTCAGCCTTATCCTTTAAGGCGGAGAACCTTTCTTTTAAAAATTTGAACATTAACCTTCCTCCCTCGAATCCGAATATTGATCACATTTGCCCTTTTTTCTTCAGTTCCTCATAACCTCTTTGGACCTGCTGAGATAAAACGGTTGCCTTCTCATTTATTCCGGTTATCCTTTCCATTATTTTTCTATCTGCGTCTTCTATCATACCTATCCTTTTATCTAGTTTCTCTATTGCGCGATCGATTGGTTCCTCGACAGTAAGATTCGTGCCAATTCCAACAATAGCTTTCGAAGGATCAACGATTTTAGCAAATAAGAATGAATTCGCACCAATTGGTACGAGGATCTCTTTCTCCTTCCCTTCCTTATAGTTGATCATAGTCTCTCTTGCTCGCATATGCTCCTCTAATGATGCTCTGAGAAGCTCGTCTTGTCTTCCAAGCCCTTCTAATTGGACCCTATAAGATTCTAGATCCACTAACGATTTCTGTATCTCTTCCTCGTTCATTTATCTTCCTCCTTTTATTCATCATTTAACCGATGAACAGACTGAATGCTTTACCCTGGAATTCGTTATCTCATCTTCGGCAATCTCCTCTATTTCCTCCATCTTAATACTTCTTCTCTTCACTCGATGTT
>JAUWGG010000120.1 GCA_030606525.1 Methanobacteriota archaeon
AGGTAAAAAGGAAGAAAGCATGAGAAATTTTATCGAGGTCCTCTTGATCAATCCAAATAATATGAAGGCAAGACGATTAAAAGTTAAGATAAAACAAGAATTAAAAAATTCAAAAGCAGGGAAAGAAAAGATCAAAGTAAATAAAAAAGTAAAGAAAACAAGGAAAATAGTCAGAAGAAAGAGTAACTAACCTACCATCCTCTCTCTTGCATTCTTTGGTCTTTAGGTATTTCGCTTATCTCTATTCCCTTCATAGCCCCACCCAGACCAGATGAGACCTCTGCGATAATGGCGGGGTTATCGAAGTGGGCGACAGCTTCAACAATAGCCTTTGCTGTTAATGCTGGATTTTCAGATTTAAATATTCCAGAACCTACGAAAACTCCATCGCTGCCTAATTGCATCATCAAAGCTGCATCACATGGAGTGGCTATACCTCCAGCAGCAAAGTTTACAACAGGCAAACGCTGCAGTTTCCTCACTTCTTTTATGAGTTTAAGGGAGGCATTGGCCTTTTTTGCTGTAGCGGACAATTCCTCCTCGCTCTTATCTTTTAAATTTTTTATTGCAGTGTTGATAGAATGCTGATGCCTTACAGCTTCTATCACATTCCCCGTACCAGGTTCACCCTTTGTTCGGATCATCGCAGCTCCTTCATCAATTCTTCTTAAACCCTCATCTAAATCTCGTGCACCACAGACGAATGGTACATTGAACTCTCTTTTATCGATATGATAAAAGGGATCAGCTGGTGTTAAGACCTCGGATTCATCTATCATGTCCACTCCTAAAGATTGGAGCACTTGTGCTTCAACAAGATGACCTATACGTACCTTTGCCATTATTGGGATGCTAACAGCATCCATTATCTCCTGGATTTTCAGCGGGTCAGCCATTCTTGCCACTCCTCCTACAGCCCTAATATCTGCAGGTACCCTTTCTAAGGCCATAACTGCAACTGCACCTGCATCTTCTGCTATCCCAGCTTGCTTGGCATCTATCACATCCATGATAACGCCGCCCTTTTGCATTTTAGCAAATCCTCTCTTTAACAGCTCTGTACCGTATCTTAGTTTTGTAAGGTCCAATTCGAATGACATTAGATCGCGCTCCTGTACTTCCACATTAGTCCTTTTCGTTATATCTATTTTTCGGTTGATTGTATCTGGAATGCAGTTTTAAGTGCAACATGACGAAAATATTATATGCTTTATTCTCTATGCTCCCCTGCCAACCAAAGGAGGTATGAGATGCCAGCAGTTGTGAATAAGGATGAATGCGTGGGATGCGGTGCATGTGTAGAGGTTTGCCCTCAAGAAGCGATCACGATGGATGATATTGCAATCATTGATGTAAATGAGTGTATAGATTGTGGTGCATGTGTAGATGAATGTCCCAATGGCGCTATCACAATAAAAGAATAATAGACAGCACGCTTCTGTTAACATAATATAGTCCAGCTTTAATGGATCGAATATTCGATATATGCATAATTGATAAATTATTTAAGCATTGAATTTACAGCATCGAGGCGTGGTTGGTGTAAAAAGCGGTATTAACATCGAAAAGTTTATAAAGATGTAAAATAACTAATGGTATGGCAAGAATGGATTTATGGTTCTTGTATAGTGGGAGGTGTGAAGTATATGAATAAAAAGACAATATTGTCGATTGCGCTAGTATGCGTACTGTTAGTAAGTAGTGGTGCTGTAGCAAGTGGAGTATTCAGCTCGTTTGCTAGGGAAAAAGCACCAATAGAAGTTGAAGAGCAAAAAATATCACCTATGATTTTACCACCTAGGTTACCATTGCCGCCTGAGCTGCTACCTATACCTGTCCCTCCAGAGCTGCCGCCCATGCCAATCGCACCTGATATACCGCCTGAAGAACCACCTGAAGAACCACCTGTGGAACTCCCGGAGCTGCCTGAGGTCATCACCGTTAATATGATACTTGATCAACTGGAAAACAATGTTACATTTCCGGAAGTGATAACAGATGAGTTTGGATGGTTTTTGGAGAATATGACTCTTTGCTTGCAGGAATATCCCAACCAGAATGCTGATCTAACGAATCTAACGAATCTAACCGCTTTTATCCAATATGTAGTTGATTGGTGGGGTGAATGGCTGAGTGAGCATGGCAATGAGAACCCGCTTTACGCACAGGTCATCGAAGCTGCAATCAAGTGCTTGGAAGAATGGTTAGAATCGCCTGGAAACTTAGAGGAACTGATCGAGCAATTTGTCAAATGTATGCAAACATTCATAGAAGAATTAATAACAATACCTGTGCCAGAAATACCCATCCCACCAGAAATATCAATACTACCAGGATTCTGATCCACGATCAATCTCTTTCTATTTTTTTCTTTTTTTATTTCAAAATTAAAGATCTATGAACTATATTCGTAATGCGATATGGTGAAACCTTGATATCACCAAATCATTATTATGCTAATCTTATGCAAGATCATTTTCAAGTTTCTTGAATGTAGTACTTCACTAATCGACCGATCTGTTCTTTTCTGATAATCCCTTCACGGTACATGTTTTTCAAGTTGTAACTTACTGTCTGTTGGCTTACCTCTAATGCTTTTGCGATATAATTTTGAGTCGGTCCTGAGTTCTGCCTAATGATATCAAGGATATTTATCTGCAGATCGCTGAGCTTAATGCCTTGCCGCTGCGGGATCTTCATATGAAGGGGGTAGAAGAGTTTATAGGTCCCATCTCTTTTCGATTTTATAAAGCCCTGCATCTCCAATGTTCTTAGGTGATAGGATAGTGTACCGTTTGTGACCTTAAGAGAATCTTTTATGGAGGTGTAGTGTTTACCTGGATTGGCCATTATGTATCCATAGATCTGTCCTCTAACGAAATGATCGAGCACCTCCTCTTTCCTAAGGCGGGTATATAACGGCAATAATACTATTGTAAAAAAACTGTATTTTCCCACCTCCGTGTTCGCAACTATGAGCGCGAGGATTGCACTAATCCCCAATGACCATGCGCCGATCTGAGAAAGTGGGATATGATAGAAGTAAACAGTTATCTCAAATCTACCTTCACCGGAAGTAAAGTCTTCTTTGCTTGCATTGGCGGTTATTATGAATCTCGTTTCCCTATTCACTTTTGCAGTAAAATTAAATTTACCGATTCCATCTATATTCGTTATCACGGTATCGGGAAAAACTTTACCTGCTGCATTTTTCACATCTATATTCACTAAAGCGTTCTTAACTGGGAAATTGTATCGATCTTTAACCGTCACCGTCATGGGAGCAACGCTCTCAGACTCCAACACGGTGTAATCTGAAGAGATCTTTACTGAAAGTGTACCATTAGATCTGCTTGAGACCATGATCGACGTATTCTCGTGGTATGCTGAAACCTTGTTCTCGGTAATAGCGATTACACTGATCGTGAGAAGCAGTATCATGCATATTAATACACAGAATCTCAGCATTTTTCTTTTCATCATGTCCCCTATTCCCCATATTTCTTATGAAAATGGGAGTATATATTCTCATTTGTACGTTGTTTTGTATATTATAAAAAGTTTTTGGTACAGCTTTTTGTATTCCGCTCTTTCTTAAAATAAAAAAAATGAAAGGTTATTTTTCCTTTCTTCTCTCTTTCCTTATACTAATTTTTTCATTCTTAGTACCAAATAATGCGATCAAAGCGATCATGATCACTATCATACATACAATTATTACCGTTGTCCCGATGAGCAGCATCGATCCTTCTGGTGTAACCCACTCCCCTACTGAAACAGGTGGTTTGTGAACAGCGATCGTTGCCCATTTGGTGTCTTGTCCGTATCCTAACTTTTTGACTGTTGCAGTGATCTTGAAGAAAGCCTCTACAGATGTGGTCCCTGTGAAAGTTGTAGTAAATGTGCCCGTTGCATCCGTTTTTCCACTCGCT
>JAUWGG010000010.1 GCA_030606525.1 Methanobacteriota archaeon
CTCTTCACCAAATTTTTCTTTGTATTGACCAACTGTTTTTCGACTTAGCTTTTGTTCTCCAAAAAGTTCTTGAGGATCGAGGGTGATTTCTGAATCTGTTATTTCTTGAGCAGTAACAGCGCCGTCCAATGCATTTTTTAAAATCAGATCACTAATAAGACCGGCGTCGATCTTATTGTCTTTACCCATATTGATGACACTGATCTCTTTCAGGGTTTCATCTTCTATTGTTTCAATAACCTCATCAACGAACTGATCTGAGTTGGTTTCATTCAAAATTTTCAGAGCTTCAGGATCTCCATCCTGTGCCCATTTTTCCACTATCTCACGATGATAAGCTTTCACGGTGATCTTTTCACCTCTAATGATAATTTCTTTGTCTTTCACTTCATCCTCCACGGGTTCTTTTACGATAGATTTGTTGATGGCTTTATTAAGGGTAGCGATCACCTCATTAAAACCTTTCATAATTTCTTTCATATCCAGGTTGCTGTCGGTCTTTTCGATAGAAGCGATCTTCTCATCAACAACTTTCAAGGCAGCTTTATCACCTGTAGCTTCGATAGCTTTACGGATCTCTTTCAGCTCTTCCAATACCTTGGTATTATCGGCATGAACCACAACAATATCATCGGCTGTTCCATATACGGAAACACCGTTGAAATTATCTTTCTTAACTTTTGCCCATGTCTCACCTGTTAGTTCACACTTCAGCACCTGCACCCAGCTACCTAATTTAACATCTGGAAAATGTTCTTTATCGGCAGCTTTCAATAAGTAGTTTTCTACAATTGACACATCATTGATCGGTCTCATATTATGATTCACGTCATTACGTCCGATCATACCTTTCATTGCGAAATGATCCATGGCTTTCACCACTTCAGCTTTTGTGATTGTATCACCCTGAGAATCCACAGTTTCAGGTTCCAGCACAGTTACATACAATCTTCCCTGGTCATCGCTTTTGAACTTTGTGGCATCTGCTATATGCTTATAGCTTACACCCTTCTCGCTCTTCACGACCACGCCCTTGCCATTAGCTGGCTTTACATCGTCGAAAAGAAGAGAGATGAGTTCCACATCCATATTCCGCAGATCACCTTTCTTTACTTTCTTTCGGAAAATTTTCATTTTCCCTCCTTTATTTGTTTTGCGCCTGGTCGAAAAAGCGCTCTTCATCATTTTTATAATCATCCAGCAGGTTGCCAAAATTGAATTCATCCGGCTTTACTCCCCAATCGAATTCATTATTAAATTCATTTGCCAGGATAGATGCCAGAGCTTCCTGTAGCGGTTTAACTTTATTAAAATAGAATATCTTCAGATCGCTGTCATTATCTCCGCCTAATTTACCGGGTGTTTCTTGAGATGCAAGGCGTGGTGGAACTCTGTGGTAAGCGAATATGCCATTTCGATATTTATCTTCTAATTGTTTTTGTCCGTCCGCGGTCATATCCTTTCTCAGCTTTTCCACTTTTATCTTCACGTTCGGATCTCCTGTTTCCAGAATAATATTGGAATGCTGCTTTTTATTCTGAATCGCTATCTCGAATTGCTCCTTAATCGTTCCGAATCCACTCTCATCGGTTTCGTCGGTATCATCCGTATCTTCATCTAAAAGACCTTCAACCAGAATTAGGTAATCTATAAAAAGGCCATTCTTGAAATTATTATAATCCAGGGTTTTCAGCTCTTTTAATATCTCTACATTGGCAGCAATCGGCAGACTCTTAAGTCCCCATGCCTGGCTTTTGAAAGTCTCTTCCATCATGTGGATCACATCTTTGCCAGTGAAGAATGTTTGTACCATATTCCTGCGCTGGATATAATCCGGAACCAGGAATCCCTGATCATTGGTATTCTCTAATATTTCAGTCTCATTGGGAAGCAGACGTTGTAATCCTACCCATGCGCCTGCTAAGCTGCGTAGCTTTATCAAAAATCCATTACCGCAAGCAGAATTATATTTTATCAGCTGTCTCAGTAGATCAATTTTATTGAACTTTGGCGGTGTTTGACAGTCATCCCACCAACTCTGAACTTTAGCGTTATTACATTCAAATATCTTCACTGTATTTTTAGCTATAGCATCCACACATCCGTCATGAAATTCATCTATCATAAGTAAATTAAGAAGTTTGAGCATACTATATGGCGGTGATATTTTCCTCTGATTCGCCATTGATTTACTGACTCTGCTTTTTCTGTTCCACTTGTATTTTGTCAGATCATAGCTTTCGGTTTTCAAGGTGCGTTCTAAAACTCTATCGATATCAACCATCAGAACACCAGTGTTTTTAACAGTGGTAAGATGGAATCCTTTTCTCATTATATTTTCTCCGTTTGTGTTGTCAGTTTACATATCTTCACCGGGTGGGTTCCATTCACATAAGAAGGATAATATTCAATTGACGCAAAATCTTTATTCATGCTTGACAAATAAGCATCCCGGAAAGCTTCTTTCAGAGTATAGAGTGCTGTGTCAGGATCCGTAATATCATCGGCTGCATCCACAACCAGGAATATCTCGAAGGAAAGATCGGTTGTAATATATCTTTTTCTTGTACCGTCCTTCCCGGTCTCTCGCTCAAGTGATACAATAGCTGCTTTAAATCCATTACTTAGATCATCAGGAAGTACATTCACATTTGTCAGTTTATTCCCGTCACTGATCCCTGCCGTGGTGATTGCTGCCAATATCGCACTGCGCACCCTTGTAAATTCAGTTATAAATATTTCCATTAATTCGCTCCGATAGCTTTCAGTCTTCTCATGATATAACTGTTACGGTCCTTTAAAATATCTGCGAAAACGTTGCGTGCTGCTATACCTTCCCGTTTTATCTTATGAATTATCATCCGTGCCATTTGTTCTATGGTAAGCAGGTTTCCTTGCTTGTCTGTCCAACTCAATCCCCTTCTTTGCACCCAGCCCACAATCGGAGCAAGAGGCGTCCACGACGGCTCTTTTCCACCCAGCACATAAGGTTCATGGGCTACATTAGATCCATACTGCAATCTCATTCCTTTATCCAGGTTGCCGCTCACGATGTATGTTGTATTCCTATAGAAATCTCCTTTATCTTTAATCTCTTTATCCAGGATAACTCGCTTGGCATCTTTCACTAAAGTGCTACCGATCTCATGCAGGGCTTTTGTTATTTCGTTGTAAATTAAACTCCAGATATCTGGCATTACAGATCACTCCATAGGTTTTTATTGAATGCATCGATGTCCCACCAGTTATATGTCTGTTCAGTATCATCTTCACATAAGATTGCGCATTGCACACGGTTCTTGCGCCGTCCTTCTATGTTGATTAACTGACGTTTCCCTGCCGGAGAAAGATAAAGATTCAAGTATTTCAGAGCTTGCAGTTCCAACTGTTTCTTCTTTTTCTCGATAGTAGCTTGAGTGATGAGCTGAGTTTTATGTGCGTCCATGCCCGTGGATTCGATAATGCCTTTTCCAATTGTGTTCAGGTTCAAAAACTCCAGGGTTTTATTCAGCATAATTAGACTGTATGCAAGCTTAAAGGCTACAGAAATAGCCGCAGATTGGGAATCACCTGCGGCTTCATCATAGGAGGCTGAGGTGGTATTCTCGGATAACCACAGCAATACGCCCGGTTGGTGTGAAGTAAATAGATCGGTGACCCCTGCCTTCCCGGTCAGGTCGGAAAGATTTAAGGTCTTTAAAACATCTAATTGTGTAACCGGTATTACTGCGCTCATCGCCACCTCACTTTCAGGTGTGATTGAAAACCACACATCAGGCAGGCGTCAAAGACAGATGTCCAGAAATGAGACACAAAAAAAAGCCCTGAGATTTCTCTCGGGGCTTTCTTGCTCTTTTGCTATATCAAAACTTCCACCTCAATCCTATATAATTCACCTTTGTTTCAACTTCGATTCTCTCCAATGAGAAATAGATATTTATTAATCCTGCTAAACTAAAAAAACTTCCCATTATAACTTTTCTAAATCGTACACGTTTTAATTCCCCTGTGCTTTGCTGTATACTTCCTGGATACTCATTAGCTTTTTCAATTTCCTTTATCGTCTCATTTATATCTGCGACAGTTTTGAAATAATCCCAGCTAAGAGTAAATGCAATAACGCTAACTGGCAATAATCTAAAATGAGGGTAATCATATATATGATATATTTCGATATCATCAATCTGTGTAATGCGACTAAGTGGTATTTTTTTTAAAAGACTATCTGATTTAATAAAGTAAACACCATAATCCTCTCCTACTAATTTTCCCTCAATAACGGTACCATCATCGATAAAGACTCTAATATCGTCACAGAACAATGCTGTGAATGTAAGAACAAATAAAATTAAAATGATCTTCTTCATCCTACACCTCCTTTTTTACTGTATAAATATCGTCATTAATTATTTTTATATCTTTTATCCCATCAACAGCCGTTTGCTCCCCATTCGGCCAAAACACAATAACATCTCCAGACTGCCAATCTTTAGAAAGGTTTTCACCAATTCTAAGAGCAATACCATGTCCATTATCTGAATCAAATAGAACTGCCCTTGAAGGGAACACATGTCTTTCCACGTATCTCTCAAGATCTTTATCGTTCATCCTACACCTCCTATTTATAATCTTCAATATTCAATATTAAATTTTAAATTCCCCTGTCAATTAATTCCAGATATTTCTTTGCCACAGGACCATAATCATGATATTGCTTCACGTGCCCTGTAACTCTCTCCTGCTCCTGCTTATAAAACTGTTTATAGTTTATCAGGTTTTCGATCTGTTCTCCCAGGGTAGCTTCTGTTACAAACGTATAAGGACAATATCCGTAAAGCTCTATCATCTTGTCCCGGATAAATTCATCACCTGCCAGGACCGGTTGTTCAAAGCAGGCGGATTCCAATCCACTCACCTGCATACCTAACCAGAAGCTGTCAAAACAGGCATCCGCTTTTACCTTCATTTTCAGAGCTTCCTGGTGAGACATCTTCTCGATCAGGATTACCTCGATCTTGTATCCTTTTTTCTTCAGATCCTCGATAACTTTTAAAAACACAGCTGTTCCTTTATTGCTCCGTTTTGTAGGTGAATGCACTATTTTAAAGATCTTACCTGGTGCCCTGCCATTAATCATGTTATGATATTCATCAAAGGGCACAGGATTCTCCAGGTAATTAATATTATTCCCGTAATTTGTGAGCTCCAGGTTAGAACAAAATTGAATAGCAGGTCTATCTTCAGCTAATTTTTGATATGCTTTTACAGCTCGTCTGAATTTAGTGCCGTGATAATGAATCGCATATTTAGCTTTTTCATTGAATCCCACCTGGTCTGCATATTCAAAACCCAAATGACAATGTATTACGTCTGATTTTTTAATCACTTCTAGCACCATTTTCCTGTCTCTTATGGTATGAAATTGCTCCGGATATTTTATGTAATTATCAAGCTCTCTGAAGTATGTTGCCAAGTGCGATGTAGTTTTATTGATCGCTTCTTTCAGATGCCAGCCCACACCCGCAGGATCATACTGAGTGAACATCCCGATCTTTAATTCCTTCCTCGTTCCCAGATTCTTCTTGGGAACAATCTTCCTATTCATCTTCCTAATAATACCTACCAGCGTTTTAAACCTATTCTCCACACTGTGCTTTTCCAATACGAAGTCTCTGCCGGCTTTGCGGATGCCTTCATATTTTTCAGGATGCTCTATGCACTTATGTATCTGCGAAAGAACATTGTCTATGGTTACCGGAACAAAATGTTTACCTGGTTTGAATCCGCATTTCAGGAAGTCCTCACATTCCCGGGCAAGGAGTAAGGATCCTGCAGCAGGTATCTCAAAATATTTTTTCACTACTAAATTAAATATCGAAGGAGTTGCTATCCCACAAAAATATGAATTCAAGAGTTCCGCATATTCATCGTTCAGTTTGTATCTGCTATGGAAACAGTCTATCTTATTGGAATATTCAGATACTTGTTTTATGATAGATCGTAAAGGATACACTCCATTATACGTAGCACCTGACATCAGGCATTTCATTTCCGGATTCTTATTATATTTCAGATCCGCATATCTTTTAAAGGACGCAAAATATTGCGGGAAAAATATCATCTTATGATAATGCTGAGGATAGAATTCCTTGAATTTTTCATCCAATGGACTCAGAATTATATCGAATCTATCCAGCATCTGATTCATTTCACCCTCAAATTGTTTATCACCATAGGTTTGAAGATCCCCCATATATCCGATCATCTTGATCCGCTTATTCAGGTGAGCCAATTCTCTCATTAATCCCGGACGGTTATGCTGGGGGATTGCAAATGTGATAATGAACTCGACGTCATCAGTTATATAAGGATCATCGGTGTATTGAATATCACAATCAAATTCCGTTGCTATCTTTTCCAGCAGTATCTTATAGTTATCAGTATGCCTCATCAAATAAAATGATGGTATGATTATCAAACCTTTCTTCATCTATCCTCTTGGAAACCCATGCCAGGGCATTAACTTCTGTGTCTTCTTGATCTTCTTTTCTACTTCCTTCCACTTGGCATTATCGGTTATTATGGTATGCTTCCAGTTCTTGCCATAACGTAGATCCAGATAATCTTCCAGCGGATCAGGTATCAGGAATTTCCTTTCTAAGAAGTCTATCTCTTTTGGATGGAGAAAATACTCTGCTTTCAGGATAAAGATCTTATCGGATGTTTTGGGACGGGCTACAAAGAACTTGCCCTCAAGATGCCAGAACCACAGGTTGAGCTTCACGTTTCGCTTTCCATAAATAAAGTCGCCGTTCTCATTTTCTCCAACGCCACAGCCTTCCAAACAGAGCGCTCGTAAAAGCTCTGCTTTCTTCTTGTCAGAAATCTCCTGGTAAACTCCGATATCAATATCCATATCCCATTCCATTATGTCTTTATACCTGGCATAGCCCAGCACGTTACCTTCCTGCATTACGAATGGCACTCCAACGGAATCGAATACATCCTTCAATTTCTTCAAATCTGCAATGATTCCCTTCTTGTTATCTCGTCTTGGCGGAATACTTATCGACTTCTTATTTAGCCGTCGTATAGGCTTTTTGAAAAGTTTTTCCCATTCTTCAGCCACTGCCTCATAACTGTGGAAACGGTCAGTGAATTCTTTTGTCTTTTTAGAAATGTCGCTGATTTTCTCAGGAATTGTTAGAAGTTTTTCAAAGGTTTTTACCACGCTTTCCACTGTATTGCCTGTCATGCGTACCGGGCATTTCGATGTTGTGATCTTCCTATCACTCCTCACCATTGCTTCACTCGACACATAGCACACCGTAGGGATTCCAAACTGCATGGCTTCCAAGGCGCTCATCCCATAAAATCCGGAGATAGCCTGATCAAAATAGATCGTCGCTTTTTTCTTGGCAGTGATCACCGATTCCCGGCTCACACCTTCCAGTATCTTATACTCAAATTCATATCCTTTTCCCTTCAGGATCTTCATAGCTGGGATGAATATCGTATCCGTTCCTTTCACTTTACGATTCGATGGAGTGTGTAAAATTAATGGAATCTTTTTCTGTTTCCAGGTGTTCTTCTGTTTACGGCTATCGATGCAAGCCTGCATATAATAACCTTCATATTCCGGAGAGTTCAAATCTGGCGTGATTGCACAGCGGTAATGTGCATACTTTTTGAATTCATCAATGTTCTTGCTGGTGTGTCTACGAAATCTTGCTCCACCCACCCAACTCACAAGGATCTTATCTTCAGGAATAGATAACAGATTCCATTCCGGGTAGGGTGGATTATCATCTTTCTGGATGATCACATCTGCATTATTCACAACTTTCTGAGCTGGCTTAATTGCATTACGGGTGAGTCCGTTACGCATTCCCTTATTGCGGATCTTAGTATGTATCGATACTGGACCTATGCTTTCTATCAATTCGGAAAGCACTATGTCGCACTCTCCCCTCTCTCCGTTGTGATCTTTGATCACAGTTACTGTGTGCCCCTTTCTGCGCATTGCCTGTGCCAACTGCCAGGCTGGCGGCGCAAAGTTCAATGATGTTAATATTATTATTTTCATTTTTCCTTCCTTTTATTTATTCTACTATCATCTTCACGCCGTCCAGGTGCAGGGTAGCGTAAAGAAATATCCCATAATTATATACATCATAATTATCAAGAATCGATTCCTTGAAAATATCTATTGCCAAATCCTTCATTGCATCCCTGAACTCAGCATAATTATCGAAGTGATCATTAATGCATTCCAGGATCCTGATCACAAATTCTTTTTTCATTCAATCTCCATGGGCTTTATTCTTGCGAATCGCAATTGTATTAATTCAACACTAAGCCCCATTGACTCCATTAATTCTTGATTTTTCTCAGCTTCATCAGGATCAAATCTTGTAGCTAATAATGGATCAGTTATCATTTCATTGCTATTGTTCTCGATTTTTACAAGATATCCAGGACCACTTTTAATAATAATTTTCATATTTTCTCCTTTTTCACGCTTTTCATTCTACATCACAATAACGGTTTCAGTACGGCACTTCCAATGGAACGGTGGAAACGGCGTATGCGATCCACTCACACCTATTGGATTTTCATTATCATCATAGATCACATCTTTCTCATTCACCCATGGAGCTAATGATTTTATATATTCCCTGGTCTTATCCAAGTTGCCTTGTTCCAGTTCAATATCTAATAACTTATCTCGTATTTCCACAGCATCGCTCAGGGGATAGACTTTATGTTGGGAAACCAATGCCCTGCAAATATCACTGGTCCTGTCATCCATCGGATTGATCAGCGTGTAACCACGTGCACCGGCTTTCTCATAACCGCGCAAACGTCCGAACTCTCGAACCCTCAAGCTGGTATGTTCAGCCAATCCCTGCCAGTAAGGTCTGCCTTTTTTAGTGAGATCTTTGAATTGATTCTGAAGCTGATCCGTAAGTTGATGCATTGTTGCGCCGCGATCAATTGCGGTGTATAATGTTTCACTGAATTTTGTAGAAAGATCCGCATTGAAATGTTCTCCAATCCAGAAGTTCTGCTGCTTGCTGAAGATGGCGGCGGTTCTTTGTTCCGTCACTCCATACAGCCCAATCCCAAACTGACCGGCCACTTCTTTTTGAACGTCATTCAATCCATATTTAAAGTTCTTCTCTATGAAAGTCTTGGTCTGTTTTCGCACTTCAGCAGCAAACTCTTCACCCAGCTGAACATTGATCGTGTTCATTAGTTCATCCATTACAGTGGATGTTATGTGCTGAGTTGCTTTCGTAGCGATCAACATACGGATTGCCTGCTTGCTAGCATCACGCACAGAATCTTTCCAGGCATTATTCAGCACCTGGTAATATTGGAACATCAATTGATCATAACTATTCATTCTCTTCTAACCCGTGGATCTCTCCAAATTCATATTGATAGCCACATAATATACATTTGTAAATTCGTATATGAATGCCCTCTTCGTCATGTTTATAATGCACTTTAATTGTTCCTTTATTATCACAATTTTTACAATTAAAATACTTAGTGCTTTCTTCTTTCACACTCTCCTTGCTCTGGCACGTCCGCGCCTGGGATTATATCCTGGGAACTGTTGAAGCCAGCCTTCGGTTGCGTCCGGTCCATCCAGATATCCATCGGGATAAGCTAAAAATTGTTCTTCCAAAGTCTTCGTATCCTGCCCGTCCGGGAAGATCACCTTGCCCTGTTCGATAATTGTTTCCAGGGATTCGATTCGTTCTGTTTTCTTTCCTTTGTTATCATACTTGCGGATCTTATGTGTTATGGAAGTCATCCCTTTTGCCTGGCAAAACAGATCGAAGTCACGGCAGAAATTACGGTACTGATCAAAGTTCCCCTCCACGTAAGCACGGAACCGACTGCCAAATTTAACTAAGAGTTCCTCGAAAGCTGTATAATAAGCTAAGAAGAAAGCGGAGTCTTTCTCCTGCCGTACTCGTAGATGGGTTACATAATATTTATTCTCTTCCCGGAATCCGCCTAAAAAAGCCTTATAACAGCTCTTCTCTCCCGGCGCAAGGTCGGCGTATAGCCGAGCATAACTTCGCTTCATCTTGGGTAATCTTCGCCACCTGCTGAACCATTCCCATTTGAATACTTTGCCCTCGATGATCTTCTTTCCCATCATCTCACGCAGATAGTTCACACTTCCCATTGTCTTTTTTATTTCAGCAAGCTGTTCTGTGGGATATTGTTCTGGCCAGCGGCTGGTTCCATCTTTCATTTCCAGAGGAAAGCGCATTAATATTTTCTTCCCGGATACAAGATGCTTCCTCTCATCGGGACGTGCCTTCGGATCTTCCGCTTTGATCTCTTCTATTATTACATCTTCCAATTGGCAAATGGCAAAGTTCGGATGTGTAAGATTCCCCTTCCATATTACACGTCCATCTTTTTGAGGATCGAGTGCACCAAGAATTTCACCCAGGATCTTATCCAGTTTTCGTTTGCCTATGGTATAGCTGCCAATATTGATGGATTGATCAATATCATCGCAGTCGATAAGTCCGGGACGTTTAGCGGTTTTAGGATTCAATGTTCCTTTTATCGTTTGTTTAATTGATCGTGCTCTTATCCTGGCATTATTCTTTAAATAAAAATCTTCCTCGTCACCATCTATTATTTTTAATTCTGGAAAATCGCTCATGATTCTGCGGTTATAGGAAAGTTCATTGTGCAAAAAAGAAGTTTTCTCGGAAGCAATATCGATGTCTGCTCCAATCACAATTATAAAGTCTTCATCTTTCATCAGTTTCCATATTTCATAAGCAGGTCCCATTCGTACTGTTTTTCCAAAACCCCTGAAACCCGTATCGACAGTTAAGCCTTTAATATTACTTTCGACTATTTCAAATTCTTCTTTATGATCATCACAAAATGGAAGTGTGAAAATATGAGGCAGGTATGTTATACACATAAATGAAAAAGCTTTCCATCCTTCGCCGGCGACTTTCTCCACTCTTTGTGCTTTCTTGCCGGGTGTGTCGTCGGGAAAAGGAAGTATCGAAGGAGTTCTGGCAGCTATCTCGAATAATTCTTTCTGCTGGATCTTGGTGAATTTATACATATTTCTTCCTTAAGAATTCACTGAAATCAACCAGCACTTCCTGGTAATATTTCCTCAGTGTATTATTACCGGTTTGCATACAGTACTCGATCACATCTGCCTGAAACTTAATAATGTATTCCAATATTTTGCGATCCGGTTTCATACGGTCCAAAAAAGCTTTGAACATAGAATTCAGGCTTTGCAGATCCTTGTTAAGCGGCTCATTTTCAAATCTCTCAAAAGCTTTCAACAATGCAGCATCGGCAGCTATCAACATCTTTTCACGCACATCCTTACCTTCCTCATCCTTCGTGATCCAACAACCTATCTTAATCCATTTCTTTACAGTTGCCGGTTTCACTCCTACATTGCGTGCAATCGCTGCCGCATCGGTAACTCCATTCTCATATAGTTCTTTTCCGATCTTCTTTGCATGACGATAAGCTGTAGCGTTTGGACTTGTCTTTATCATTATTCCTCCAAAGGATTTACTTTATTTTCTTCCAGGAACTTATTCATCTTATTCCCTGGAATCCGAAGAGGTCCGTGTTTCTTTAAACGAACACACGGGAATGGATTGCGAACATCATTGATGCGGCGATATACCGTCTTGATGTTTATCCCCAATATCTCAGCGACCTCATCCGGACGGTAGGCTCGATCATCTTTAAATAATTTATTCATTAATATCTCTTCCCTTTATTTATTTTTGGAATTGTCTGTAGTCAATCCCTGCTGTCCACTGGTGAGAATTCTTTTTCGTTCCCGCCTGGTTCTTTTTACTTTTGGCCTCTTTCTGCCTTTTAATATTTTGAATGCCCATTTCAATCGATATCTGAATGGAGCCAGCCCAATATCTGCAATCAGATCTCTTTCAATTTGATTTCTCTTCTTCCTCACAGCTCGCACTATTTTTGTCTGTCTACTGCCGCTCAAAACTATTTTCTCCCTTAACTAAATGCATCGTCACCCAATTCGAAATTTGGTTTGTAATCATCTAATTTCTTAATTGATTTTTCTTCTTCGTCTTTAAATTCAATTTCTAACTGTTCTGATTTTATTTTATAGTTTTCATTTAACCAGTAACTTAAATAGAAGTCTGTTGTATCACCTGATATCAAAAGTACGTGTTTTCCCCGTGGAACTTCAATCGCTTTGTATCTATTTGTATGCCCTTCTGGTGAAGTTATAAAATAGAATGCATTTGGTTTAAAATTTATTTTGGAAATCATTGTTTCACTCCTTTATTATTATCACGATTTTGCCACCACCTACGATGATCACATACTTTGCAATTCGATAGATCTTCATTTGGACTCCTTTAAGCCTTCTATCTGGTTCTCATGGATATTTATAGATTTCTTCACCCGCTTACCATATTCAACTGACCAAAAAACACGCTCCCCCTCAAAGTTTGTTAATGAGGATCTGCCTATTAATTTGCCTTCTGTCAATCTGTCAGAGAGTCGCGACTTGCGGAACATCACTATATCACCTGGATTCATGTTTTACTCCTTTGGATTAATCCTCTATAATTTTATCGTTTTTAAGCAGCTCTTTCATTCTGAG
>JAUWGG010000025.1 GCA_030606525.1 Methanobacteriota archaeon
ATGCACACGCTACCAAAACAAAACCTAAAACTATCAGAATTCCTCCGACCAATATTCGTTTTCTTTTATTTCCAATCAACTTTTCATCCATTCCTACTCACCTCGCTACATGAAATTTTCATTACCCAAATAACTTTCTAAAGGGTTTTATCTCAGCTTTACTAACGATCTTAGGTTCTTTAATGTATATCAATATCATGGTGAGAGTGAAGAAACCGAGGACTGAGGAGAGGAAAAAAGGAAGCGCTTTCCCGGAGAAGGTGATGATCGACATGCTGAAGTCTACATCCTTGTAGGAATCGTAGAGAAATCCGCCGATCGGTGGACCAATGATCGCACCCACGTTGAACATCGTCTGCATGAAACCTATCAATTTACCGCGAATCTTTGCGGGAATCAAATCAGCCTGCAGAGCGCGCATCGTTGGCATCGCTGTTTGGAAAGCCAAGGATCGAAATACCATTAAGGTGCTTATTTGAAGTATGGTTGTTGTGAAGGGCATAAATAAAGTAGCTAATCTTGAAGTGTACCCGCCGAAAAGGATCAGCGGTTTTCTTCCTACCTTGTCGGAGTATCTACCAGCAGGGATGTTCACCATCATTCCCACACCTGCAGAGACGCCGAAGATAATTGAGATGATGGATGCATCCAGGTAGAACACATCCCCCATGTAAAGCACGAATATGACTGCGATAATGCCCATTGCAAAACCATTTATCACAGCATTTAAGTAAAGAACATTCAACATGGTATGGTTTTCTTTTGACATCTTTATATGCTTCATTTCTTCCCTATTATTTTTCCACGCCTCTTTTGACATGGGTTTAAAGATGTCCACCACCCATAAGACTACAAGGATCAGCGCAATGAACGACAGTATCGAAGTGAAATAGAAAGGGAATTTGTAACTGTTGAGCACGCTCATGAACAAGACCTTTTGTCCAAAAATGATGAGCCCACCCCCGATAAGCGGACCGACCACAAAACCTGCGTTCGATGCCATGATGTACGTACCTAATGCATGTCCTCTTTTTTCTTCTGTGACAGAATCGATAACGAGCGCTTCGCTAACTGGCCACACCATAGCCGATGCTACTCCTTGAAACGCTCTAACAAAGAGCAGTCCGGTCCAATCTGTTGGTACGGTGAAAAGAAATGCTAAGATGCCGTATAAGAATATGCCGATCACAATGATGTTCTTTCTACCTAATCTATCCGACAAATTTCCAAAAGGAGTTGCAAAGATCGCTCGGGTGAACATGAATGATGAAAATAAGATCCCCACTTCCAGGGCACCGCCGCCCAATAATATAACATATAGAGGGAATAGAGGGATGATAAGGCCAAAACCCATACTTATAATGAATCCTAACGAGGCGAGAAGGTACAGATTCCTATCACCAATCTTTTTATCTAACATAAATCAACACTCACTTACTTTATAGACATATACAAGGGGTATGGAAAGTAGGATATATAATTCCTGTATCAGCAGAATGCAGAGCTATTCTCCAATGATTTGAGCGATTATCTTCCTATGCCTTGGTCTTATATCAAGCTCGATGAACACTATCTGCTGCCATGTGCCAAGCGTCAATCTACCATCGCTGAAAGGAACTGTCAAACTAGGTCCGATGAAAGCGGCGCGAACATGCGAATGTCCATTGCCATCACGCCACCGCAAGTGATGCTCGTATTCTATATTCTTTGAAAACAAGCGCTCAAGAGCCCTCGGAAGATCTGTGAGCAGCCCAGGCTCATACTCGATGGTTGTCACGGCACCTGTGGAGCCAGAGACGAATACACATGCTATTCCATCTCTTAACTTTGAATTCTTGACCGCATGTGCGACTTCCCCTGTAATGTCCACTATGTCCTCTTCACCCTTCGTCTTTATAGGTATTTCTTCTTTAAACACCACCATATCAATCACCTTCCATGGCTAGGAATGCATCATAGCTTTGGATCAATCCATAGCCGTAGTATCTATCATGAGGTTCTTCCTGTCCCTCTAGTTTCTCTGCTGTATTCATTAACACCATTTTTAGGTGCTCAACAGCCATTGCATCTTTATGCTTGAACTGAGGATGACCTTCCAAAAGCAGTGCAATGATACCAGTAACAAAGGGAACAGCGATAGATGTACCACTCAAATTTGCATAGAACCCATCCTTGTAAGTTGAGATTATACCAACACCAGGTGCAACAACCTCTGGTTTTTTGCTTGGATCATACCTATCATCGAATGATACGAACGGCAGTCCATCATTATCGCCGCGAGAGCTCCATTCAGCAATATTCTTACTGCGATCGATTGCACCTACAGCGATCGTTAAGGAAACGGTAGCAGGAGGTGAGACATCACTATTGTAGGGACCGTTGTTCCCTGCTGAAACCACGACCACAATTCCCATTTCAATGGCAGCTTGACATGCTTTATTTGAAGCATCGCCCATGAAATCACCAACGATTGGCCAATCGAATCCTCCGACTGAAAGGGAGATTATATCTGCACCATCGCTTATATTGCCATCTTGATCAGGATCCATACAGAAATATATGGCCTTAGCAATTGTTTTATCACTTCCCATTCCATCCTCATCCAGAGCTTTGACCACGATGAGGTCCGCTTCAGGAGCTGTCCCATTTAACTCTCCTCTAGCGGATATGATACCTGCGATATGAGTACCATGACCATTGTCATCATAAGGTATGCTCTTATTATTTACGTAATCCTTCCACACAACGTTCAAATGCTGAAGCGCTGAGTGATTCACATCAATGCCAGTATCTACAATCCCTATCGTTACATTGGAACCGTAAAAACCCAGATCATTCAATTCATTGATCTGAGTAACGACAAAAGCCCATTCTGTGCGCGATGCATGCTCTAAATAAACAACATCTGGAGAATGGACGATGCAGCCGCTAAATGAGAGAGCTATCATAATGATTGAAACTATTGAGAAAAGCGTTTTTCCCTTGCAGTTCATAATGTTGCAATGCCCAGGTTGCATTTAAAATTTTCTAAGATTAGAGATAGGAAACTTTCGTGTTGGTATATAAAAAATTAAAAATTTTGAAAGTTGTTAACTTCAAAGCGTTCATACTCATTGTTCACATCATTTGCTTCTATGGGGTTTGGGATATTGGTCAAGCGTTCGTTCTGAGGAATCGTTTCGACGGACATCGCTTTTTCGATCTCATAGGTAATGCTTGGTATATCAGCTGTTAGAGTAGATAAGAATGACATCGAAATCTGATCCGCCATATTTTTAACGATCTTCGCCACCATTTTATCTATGATCGAGAAGCTCTCGTTCACGGTTAAGGTCGATGAGAACTGCAGTAATCTGTTATTATCGAGAACTATTGTGCTGTCCGCATTCATCTCCAACATTTCAATTCCTTCTTGAGCTGTTTCACCCCTGCACTCAACGTCAAAAGGTGCTATTGCGATCCCAATGGTCACAGCTCCCTGCTCCCGAGCGATCTGGGCTATTATAGGTGCTATTTCAGTTCCAGTCCTACCTCCCATGCCAGCAATGATGAAGATGATGTCGCCATCGATCATCTGAGTTAGATCATCTCGTGCGCGCTCAGCTGAGCATTCCCCAGTTCTTGAATCTTCATACCACCCATCATCAATTATCTCTTTGCTGATGTGAATCCTTTTATCTGTTTTTACTGAGTTCAATCTCTTGGAGTCGGTATTTACAGCAACCGTTTCTATCCCTTCAATATTTCTTTCGTGAATGCTTTCCACAATATTGTTACCTGCTCCTCCACATCCAACAACAACGATCTTCGGTTCCATTGCTCCCTGGTATAACAAACTAAATATTTCCTGTGTATCGTTCATGGTACTTGACATCTTATTACCTCCATTTACCTAAGCCATTTTCTCGAGAGGGGGTCGTATCAGTGATATGAAGTTATAACGACCAATCCCTTGGTATTCAACCAGAAAGTTCGGTGGGGGAGTTGATTTTAATTTTGTTTTCCAAATGCTGTAGAGTGCATCCCATCCCTTTCAACAGCGATTTTGTAGGGGGGGTACCTACAAACTTTAATGCGAATTCCTTGACCAAACTTCCTGGTCTTTTTTTACGTCTTAATCACTTGGAAACGACTAATTCTCTTTTCTCATCGGCAATATCTACTTGAATGCGCTCACCTGTCATTCTGCCAATAGCCTTCTTATATTCCACTAATTCTTTCATTCCTTCAGGTGAAAAATATTTTTCAACACATCTGTTTATGGCATGTTGGCGCGATAGTGCATATTCCTCTTTTACTTCCTTATCGATGAGGGCTAAGAATTTTGACGGTATCGTAACTTTGCACTCGTTCTTCTCTCCTTTCCCGATAAATGACTGCATTGCCACTCTGCACAACTGTGATCTGCTGGAGAACTCTCTGTTATTTTTTATGAATGCATCTATCTCCTTGAGGTCTTTTTTCCCCAGTCTCAATGTCACGCGTTCATTTTTTGATTTCATAGCTCCACTGTTCCCATTTTTTTAGAGAAGTATGACATTGTCACAGCCTCTCTAAAAGCTTTTTTGACGCTGTATAAGGGGTAATGTTTCCGTGGTATTTAATGGTTGTGCTCTCGTTATTTTTTTTCAAAAATGTCTCATTATGTCCTAATATAATTATTGCTCTGGCTCATTCTTTTTCAATCTAACGCCCTTCTGTTTTTGATAACTGCCTGAACGCTGTTCATATAAAAATTCTGGAGCAGAATGCAATCGCTCTAACACCATCTGTGCAAAACTGTTCCCAATAGTTATCTCTACATCTTTATTAGAGGAATTGAAGGCACACAGGGTCAAAGAACCTTCGAAACCGGCATCTATCTTTCCAAATGATGATAGAATACCTTTTCTCGCCCACGTCGTCCTGATCCATAATTGAGCTGTTATCTTCCCGCTGAACTTAACATACTCTTTTGTAGATACAGCGAACCACATCATTGGAGGGATCGAAATGACACCTTCAGTAATTCTTTTATTTAACGAGGGAATTACAACCTCATCGATCGTTAGATCATAACCATTCGGCGTTAGATTTTCTGAATTGAAATTATCGATTAACAATTCTTTTTTTTCCATCAACTCAATTATATCTTTGTCTGATAGTACGGACATTACCCTTCCCCCGAGAGTTTAAATTATAGATTTAGAACTCTCATCAGTTCATCTATACCTTTTTTATGTTTTACATCTGTCAGTATGATGGCTGCATTTGGATTCACCCTGGAAAAATCGGATACGATTATATTTGGATCGACATCAACATACTCTGCCAGATCGGTTTTATTGAGTACAACTATATCTGCCTGAGCAAATATTATGGGATGTTTCCTGACCATATCATCTCCCTCAGTAACAGATATGACGATCACACGTTTTTCTGTTCCCAATGGAAAATCTGCCGGACATACCAGATTCCCTATGTTCTCGATAAACAAAACATCCATCTGATCTAGGTTTAATTTCTCAAGCGCATGCTCTATATAATGGGCATCTAAATGACATTCTTTACCGGTGTTCACATTGACTGCCTGGATACCACATTTTAAAAACCGCTTATAATCATCATCACCAGCAACATCTCCTGCAATTGCTCCTACATTGACCCCTTTTTTCTTGAGTTCTTCTGCGATGCATTCGATGAGAGCTGTTTTTCCAGAACCGATAGAACCAAGGACATCAAAAGCTCTGATACCGTATTTTTTTAATTTTTTCTCATTATCTTCAGCTATGCGCAGGTTCGCTTCAAGGATATTTTTTTCCATCGAGATATCAAAGATTTCATGCATGTCATATGCAATAGCACTTTCAGTATAATATTTTTACTCTGCATGAAATCAGGAATCAGTTCATTATAAACCACCCAAAACCTATTTATTCAATTAGATTATTTATGGCTAAAACGATTGAACAGAAAATGAACTGATGGGCCCATAGATCAGCCTGGAAGATCGCATGCTTTGCAAGCATGAGGCCACGGGTTCAAATCCCGTTGGGTCCACTTTATTGATTCGCTGAGTAGGATGAACATGTTTCTCATTTCAACTTCGAGAAAGGATATTGCAAGCATGAATATCCTGCATCATCTGTTAAAATTGAGAAGATGGAAGGAGATTGCCATGGAGATACTGGAGAGATGGTTAGAATGTTAGGTTTTTCACAGATTAGCTCCTCGTCTGCTATCGTAAACTATTTAGATAAACCTTTAAATATGAATTATCCTTTTAGTTTACTTTGTTATGAATGCAAGGAGTGCTGTATTCGCTCTGATCTCTATCAGGTCCCAACCGCTGCGGAAGCTTGTCAACAGGCTACCCTATGCTCCGCCTACGGTCTATAATGCCGTTCACCAGCTGGAAGAGGAGAATAAGGTGAAAACCGAGAATGGAGTGGTCATGGTTGTTGAAGAATATAGAGCCAAAAAGCTTTCTGACATCTACATTCAGAGCTTGAGCCATGGCGTTGACCCAGAGTTTCTTACCCGTGAATCAACGCTTTCTGTCTGGAAATCTCTTGAAAGAACTTTGACTATCAAGGATATCAGGGAGGAAACAGGGCTTTCAGCAGTATCTGTGAAGAAGATACTCTCTTATCTCAAGGATAAGGACGTGGTGTTGTACCAGAAGAGGAAGCCTATTGTCGCTGAACGCAACATGGAACATCCCCTTTGCAGGCTTTTGAAGGATTATCTTGGGTCGGAAAAGGAAAGACGGGTAGTACAGTATCCCGGTAGCGTTCCCTACAGAGAGATCATGGAAACTCCGGATCAGGTGGAAAAGATTCTCTACCAGCAGATTGACGAAAGTCTTACAGTGAAGGATACTGGTTTTCTGGTAAAAGGCGATTCGGAGAGAATCACTATTCTGGAGAGTGTCGATAGGGAGCTTACATACGAGGAAACTTTTTTGAAGAAGTTGTTCACGACAGAGGGTGTTGAGGATTTCTGTGTTCTCATGGTCAAACAGGGACTATTGGATTATGAAGAGCTACTTGCTCTGGCTGAACAACAGAGTGTGGTGAATGTTGTTGGCTGTTATCTCGATGTTCTCATTAGTGTTGATGAACAAATGGTCCCTTCCTCAACCATTGAGAGGTTTCTGGAGTACAAGCCTAAATACAAAAAAACATTCCTTTCTCAAGAAAAGGAATATGGTAAACAAGGTTGGGAGGCCCCGTTTGAGGAACGGTGGAATGTTGACCTGTACCTGGACCTTGGGGCAATCAAGCATGGAGTCAGATCGTTATGAATTTGGAAGAGCTGTCTGAGACGGTGAAAAAGGATATTGAGGACCAGAGCCTTGAGATACTTGAAGAGACTGCTTCGAGAATCGTGGTAATTGGCGGTTGGGGTGCTCGCGCTCATCTGGGCGAAGGACATCATCGGTATACGCTTGATGTGGACGGCGTCACAGATGAAGGGACTCTCGGTGAGTTGCGGGGGACTGTTTATCTCTATGGGTTTTGATGAAAAATCTGTTGAGTGGGGTATCAAGTTCTTCAAGAAGTATGTTCCCCAGGTCGAGATTCCTGTGGGCATGGAGGCTTTGGTCAATGAGGTGGAGTTGAGAATAGAGATTTCACCTCCGAGGATCAAGGAACATGACACACACCACTACTTTGAGTTCAGTCTAACAGAATATGAAATCCGGGAGATCCCATATCACAACAGAGATAAGAGTGTGAAGGTACGAGTGCCGCCTCTTGAACATATGACTGCTGTAAAGCTCGGCCTCCCTGTGGACTACAAGCACAACCACGATGCCGCAATGTTACTTCGGAAAAGCGATATTGATAAGGTGGTCCAGGTCATAAAATCGAATGATGATTGGGCAAGCCTTGTTCTCCGAAGAATGCCGAAGCTCAAAGGAAGAATTAACCAACCTGGCAGAATAGAAAACACTCTAGCAATTGCGGCAGGACTAGACGTGCGCCAGCACATCAAAACATTGGAAAGGATCGAGCAACGGATTCGATGATTAGAAGTAAGCGACAGAGCACAAGTCCAAGCTCTACGACTTCATAGACCAGGTTCTTGACGACATGTTAAAGGAAATCAACCTGGAGGTCCAGGAGCATGACAAGGACTGGATAAAGGATGAAGTGCAGGGAAGGATGCTTGAGGCCGGTGTTTACATCTTTACGGAGATGGGCAAGAGAAAGGCCAAAGAAATCGCACGAGAGATACTTGAGAGTTGGCTGGAACATTAAGGATAATAAACTCCATCTCTGATAATTTCTATTTTCGTAGATGGAGGTATTTCTTTTTCTGCCTCCATAATGTTCTTTTCAATCAATTCTCGATAAGTCATCCCATAATTTGGGGCTATCTTCCCAGGAGTCAGTGACTTTGATACTGTGATTGAGAGAGTGCATCGGAGGGTATATAAACAACAATAGAAATAAAGGTTTAGAAAAAAAAGAAAAATGGCGAGACAATTTCTCACAATCTCAGATTCCAAATACCTTCGAATTAAAATCGAGCCAGTATGGTCCGTTTCAAATCCCGTTGGGTCCACTTTATCGATTCGCTGAGTAGGATGAACATGTTTCTCATTTCAACTTCGAGAAAGGATATTGCAAGCATGAATATCCTGCATCATCTGCTAAAGTTGAGAAGATGGAAGGAGATTGGTACTTTTAATGAGAATGAGGTTTATGAAAATGGAGATTTTCTCATCGTAACGATCGATGAGGAACACCTTTTTTATGATAATATCGATGTGAAGGTTAAAGATGAAATCCATAAAGAAGTGGATGCGGTGATTTATGCTTCAAGGCACAAGAGCGCTGCTAATCTGAGAACATTGAGCGTACATCCCATCGGTAATTATTCTCAAGCTGAATACGGAGGTTTGTCATACGAACTTGTTTTAACAGCACCCAACTTAATGACCCAAGCACTTCGCATTCTGAAAGAGAATTCGAAGAATTTAGAATACAACGTATGCTTCGAAGCCACTCACCACGGTCCATTCTTGAAGACGCCAACATTTTTCATTGAAATCGGAAGCGATGAGAGCGCTTGGAACGATCAAAAAGCTGCTGATGCGATCGCTAAAACGATTTTAAGTTTAAATAAAAAAGAAATTGATCATCCTGTTGCAATTGGGGTTGGAGGAGGACATTACGCTCCTCGGATGACGGATGTTGCGCTGCGCAACAAGATATCTTT
>JAUWGG010000134.1 GCA_030606525.1 Methanobacteriota archaeon
GAAGACCGTATTGCCAGATGCAGCAAGACCCGCAGCCACGCTCATCATATTTTGCTCCGCAATGCCCAAATTAAAAAATCGTTCTGGGAATTCATCAGCAAAAAGATGTGTTTTCACCGATGAGGATAGATCAGCGGTCAATACGACCATATCCTTTATTTCTTTCCCGAGTTCCACTAAGGTCTTCGCGAATGCAGTCCTTTGACTTTCTGTTTTCCAGCGCAAATTATTCTCCTCCCAGGTCTATCATCGCTTGTTTGTACTGCTCTTCATCTGGTGCTTTACCGTGAAATCCTACAGCGCCTTCCATGAACGATACACCTTTTCCTTTTATCGTGTGGGCTATGATGATCGTCGGTTTACCTTTAATTTGCTTAGCGCTGTCGAATGCAGATAATATCTCTTTAAAATTGTGACCGTTGATTTCGATCACATGCCAGCCGAACGCCTTCCACTTATCGGTAACAGGTTCAATGGACATTATCTGTTCAGTCTGTCCATCCAATTGAAGATTATTTCTATCCAATATGGCAGTGAGATTATCTACTTTAAAATGACTAGCTGACATTGCTGCTTCCCAAATCTGTCCGCAGTCATTTTCCCCATCGCCGATCATCACATAGATCCTATACAGCTTTCTGTTAAGTTTAGCTGCTAGCGCCATTCCTATGCCAACTGACAATCCCTGTCCTTCGGAACCTGTGGAAGCTTCTATCCCTGGCAACTTCCTCATATCTGGATGCCCTTGCAGTCGACTGCCTATTTTTCTTAAGGTCAACAGCTCATCAACAGGAAAACATCCTCGTTCAGCCAGAGCTGCGTAAAGGGCAGGTGCGGCATGCCCCTTGCTCAGGACAAATCTGTCCCTTTCTTCCCAATATGGTTTCTTGGGATCTATGTTCATCACATTAAAATACAGAGCAGTGATCAGATCTGCGGCAGATAAAGAACCACCAGGATGCCCCGAACCCGCCGTATAAATCGCCTTGATGATGTGTTTGCGAATTGTATTCGCCTTTCTTTCCAGCTTATTAATCTCTTTCTTATCATATACCAACATCTTAAGGACGCCCCCCGCCTATCGATTAGTTAAAACATTGCACTAAACTCAACCCTAATAACTTTTTTAACATAATAACCTTTCTTAATCACTTTTCTTTAAAATTTTCACTCTCCGCCCTTCGATCTTCAAGCGCCCTTCTGCAAACAATTCGATCGCTTTTGGTAAAAGTATGTGCTCTTCCTTGAGAATTCTTTCTGCCAGCGTCTCAGCGCTATCGTCTTCTTCGATCTTGACTGCTTTCTGCACTATTATTGGACCGCCGTCTATGCTCTCATCTACGAAGTGAACAGAGCAGCCAGAAACCTTAACACCACAGTCAAGAGCTGCTTGGTGAACTTTCAATCCATACATCCCTTCTCCGCCAAAGAGAGGAAGGAGCGCAGGATGAATGTTGATCATTTTGCCATAGTATCTTCTTATGAAAAATGGGGTGAACATCTTCAGGTAGCCTGCGAGGACGATTATATCTACATTGTATCGATCTATGACCTCTGCCATCTCTTCTTCATGTTCTCTCCTCTTCTTTTTTTTATCAGAAATAAAAACGGCATCGATCCCGTGTTTCCTCGCTCGTTCCAAAGCATATGCGCTCTCAATATTGCTGATCACGAGCACGACCTCAGCGTTTACCCTTCCGTTTTCTGAAGCATCGATAATAGATTGTAAATTCGTTCCCCCACCAGAAACCAAAACTGCTACTCTGATCCTTTTCATGATCTCACACCTAAAATGCAATGCATAATATAAAACTTTATTAAGAAATGTTGTTAAAATATTGTCTAAGAATATTTCATTCTTAAAATCAACCTCAAATAAACAACAATCTTAAATACATCGAGTGAGATTAAGCCACCTCAAAATCTGAATGAAGGTGCAAGGAGATGTCACGAAAGCCTGGTAGGATGTACAGGACCATCAGAGGTCAAGCATATACACGAAGAGAGTACATGGGTGGTGTACCAGCGAGTAGAATAACCCAGTTTGACATGGGTAACATCAATGGAGATTTTCCATTAACTTTATGCCTCAGGGCGGAAGAATCCTGTCAGATCCGTCATATAGCTTTGGAGGCTGCTCGTATCGCTGCAAATAGATTTATGCAGAAGAAGGCTGGAAGACAGATGTACCATTTGAAGATATTGGTTTATCCCCATAATGTACTGCGAGAGAACAAGATAGCCAGCGGTGCTGGTGCTGATAGAATATCCGATGGAATGCGCGGTGCCTTTGGAAAAGCTGTTGGAACCGCAGCCAGGGTAAAAGTAGGGCAAAGATTGGTAATGATAAGGACCACAAAACCCAATTTCTTAGCTGCCAAGAAGGCTCTAAAGAAGGCGGGGTATAAAATGCCAACACCTTGCAGGATCTTGATCGAAAAGGGAGAAGAGCTGGTAGCTTAGAATTTTTTTGCTATGTATAATTTTTTATTTCTTACGAACATTTTTTATTTCTAAATGCATTGTTCTTTTAAGTTTGAGGGATCAGATGGAGGACAAAGGCACCGAGTTCAAGAGAGTAATGGCGCGATTAGAACAAGCTCAAAAATCGGATCATTCATTTTCAGATGGTCGAGTGTTGGGTTCGATGTGCACTTCTCCCCTTGAAATTGCAAAGAAAGCGCATACCCTGTTCGTTGAAGCTAATTTGGGTAATCCAGGTTTATATCCCGGTACAAAAAAATTGGAAGAAGAACTTATAAAGATGTTCAGCACTCTTTTACACGGTTCAAATATTTACGGTAATGTTGTGAGTGGTGGAACAGAGGCGAATATCACCGCATTATGGATCGCCAGAAATTTAACAAAGAAGAAAGACGTGATCTTCCCAAAGAGCGCTCATTTCTCATTCAAAAAGGCATGCGATCTACTTAATTTAAATCCTATAATGGTGGATTTGGATGATGAATATGGGATGTGTGTGGACAGCGCAGATGATAAGATATCAGAGCAAACAGCTGCGGTTATATGTGTAGCTGGAACAACCGAGTTAGGAGTTATTGATCCAATAGAAGAACTCTCTGATCTATGCTGTGAAAAGACATTTTTGCATGTTGATGCTGCATTTGGAGGATTTGTTCTTCCATTTTTAAGGGAGCTGGGTTATGAGGTACCAAAATTCGATTTTGAGCTGGATGGTGTGTGTTCATTAGCGATAGATGCACATAAAATGGGTATGGCGATGATCCCTTCAGGTGCTTTACTCCTGCGAGACAGAAAATATCTGCAAAAGATCGCCTTCGAATCACCTTATCTCACAACCATGCAGCAAACCTCTCTTTTGAGTACGAGATGCAGTGCTAGTATTGCATCGACCTATGCTGTCATGCGCTACCTAGGAATGGAGGGGTACAAGAAGATAGTGAAGTCATGCATGGATGTCACGAAATATCTTGTTCAAAGAATCAAAGAAATGGGATTAACGGTGGTCATTGAACCGAAGATGAACATAGTAGGGATCAAATTGAGAAATGCAAAGGGGGTTTACGATGAGTTGAACAAAAAAGATTGGAAAACCTCCTTGGCAAGATATCCTCAATGCTTAAGGATAGTGGTCATGCCCCA
>JAUWGG010000056.1 GCA_030606525.1 Methanobacteriota archaeon
GCTGTTAAGGGATGATGGAAGGGTAGTTGGTAAGATAAAGAGCATTCAAACAGAAGGGAAAAGTTTGAAAGAGGCTATTGCTGGTGAAGAGGTAGCGATCTCCATCGAAAATGTAACTGTTGGCAGGCAGATCAATGTTGAAGATATTCTTTATATGGATATCCCGGAAAGGGATGCAAAAGAATTGGCAGAATTAGAGTTAAACATAGATGAGCAGGAAATTCTTCAAAAAATCTTTGAGATAAAGAGAAGGGAAAGATCGTTTTGGGGAATGTGAAGCATCGATGTGGCTAAAATCGAATGCCAACAAGCTTTAAATAAGTATAAAACAATTATACATACATAATTATTGGTAGAAATAATTATGAATAAGAGGAGGGAATGAATGAGAAAAATAAAGAGAATAGTAATCGTGTTGGTGGCGATGTTTTTGATATCTGCAGTTTTTTTACAAGCAGCACCAGTGGTAATGGCAAAAGGCAATCCTCATGGAGGACCACCAGGTGGTGGGAATAAGGATAGTGACGGAGATGGTCTATCTGATAAACAAGAGGAGAAAAAATGGGGAACGGATCCGAATGATCCAGATACAGATGATGATGGATTGACGGATGGCGAAGAAGTTAACACATATGGTACGGACCCATTGAACCCAGAAACTGACTGTGGAGGGGAAATGGACGGCTCTGAAGTAGATAATGGAAGAGATCCTTTGAACCCGAATGATGATGTGGTCAATAAGTTTGATTTTGATGGCGATGGGTTGTCCAATGAAGATGAAAACGATACGTACCATACAGATTGGCAGGACCCGGATACAGACGACGACAAGATGAATGATGGATTTGAAGTCAAAGTGTACAGTACAGATCCCCTATATCCCAACAATAAATTTGCAATATTGCTCTGCACAGATGCAAGTTGGACAGATGCGAGATACATGTATGATGTTCTCACAACCCAGTACAGATATTCTGATGAAGAGATAAGGATATATGATGGAGCGCCAGCTACTGCTGCGAACTTGGAGAGCGCTATCCTGGATTGGATCGTGCCTAACGATGACCCGAACGATATAGTGTATATAATGATCGGATCCCATGGTTATAATGGCGGTATGTGCATGAACGATAGGAACGTTGCTTACAGTGAGTTCGATACATGGCTTGATGAAATCAACTGCATGAGATTGATAGTATCCATAGATAACTGTCACAGCGGCAGCGCTTTAAATGATATCTCCGAGGGACCATGCCCACGAGTCGTTTATACAGCGTGCAACAGTTTTGAATACTCCAACGGTTATTTCCATTTGAAGTGGAACAATGCCCTGGGCAGAGTCGATGCGGAATACCAAGAAGCTGACAATGATTTCGGGGATGGAAATGGCTACGTAGCTGTCGGAGAATCCTTCCAATATGCAGAATACTATACGAACCTCAATTATGGAGACCATCCACTTGAAAGCGATGATAGCCCAATGTGGGATAACACCTATCTCGGTGAGTACATAGATGCAAATGATGGGGCTAGCAGCTCAAGTGATGCATTTGAAGGAGCGAGCCGATAATCCCAAACCTTTCTTTCTAATTTTTTTCTATTTTTCATATTTTATTGTATTTTAATCATATAGAGTGAAACAGTAAGAAAAAATATAATCCCAAACCTTAAATTGTAAAAGTACATTAAGACCGAAAAGAAGGTGATACATTGGTTGACTTCAAAGCTGTGATTTCAGATCCCAAAAACGGGAAAAATTTTCAGACAACGGTTAGCGGACATCATGCAAACTCCCTTATTGGTAAAAGGATCAGGGATGATGTTGACGGGATATTTGTTGGGCTGCCAGGCTATAAATTGGTCATAACGGGTGGATCCGATAAAGATGGTGTACCCATGAGACCTGACGTATATGGTACAAGAAGAAAAAGGATTCTACTAACAAAGAGTACTGGTTTCAATCCAAAAGATAAAGGTGTGAGAAAAAGGAGGACGATCCGAGGGAATACAATTTCACCTGATATTCTTCAAATAAATATGAAGATCACCACCTACGGACCAAAACCCATTAAGGATTTAATGAAGGTTGAGGAGAAAAAATGAGAGTTTCAAAACAGCCTGAGATAAACATTGGCATGATAGGTCATGTAGACCATGGTAAGACAACACTGACCAAGACCCTTAGTGGAGAATGGACCGATAGACACTCTGAAGAAATAAAGAGGGGAATATCCATTAAATTGGGATATGCTGACACGACCTTCTTTAAGTGTCCAAAATGTGATGCGCCGAAATGCTACAGCGTAAAAAAAATATGTCCTGAATGCGGTTCAAAAACAGAATTTTTGAGGGCTGTTTCATTTGTGGATGCACCAGGTCACGAGACCCTAATGGCTACGATGCTCTCAGGAGCTGCGATAATGAACGGTGCATTACTGCTTATAGCAGCTAACGAGAAATGTCCCCAACCTCAGACCAAGGAGCATCTAATGGCTTTGACCATCTCTGGAATAAAGAATATAATCATCGTTCAAAATAAGATTGACATCGTGGATGACAAAAAAGCTGAAGAGAATTACGATCAGATAAAAAATTTTATTAAGGACACGATAGCAAAAGACGCATCTATTATACCGATCTCGGCACATCACGAAGTGAATATCGATGTTTTAATCCATGAGATAGAAAAGACCATGCCTACGCCTGTTTTGGATGAAGGAAAGACTGCAAAATTGTTCATTGCTCGCTCTTTCGATGTGAACACACCTGGGAACAAACCTGAAGACCTGGTTGGCGGGGTTATTGGAGGTTCTTTGCTGCAGGGAAAATTTAAGATAGGAGATGAGATAGAAATGGCTCCAGGCAGAAAAATAGAAGGCAGCGGGAAAGGCGTATGGAAAAATATGACCAGCGAAGTTACATCGCTTTTTGCTGGTGGAAAAAAATACAAAGAAGTTCGCCCTGGTGGTCTGATCGGTATTGGAACGAAATTAGATCCTGTTTATACGAAGAGCGACAGTTTCATTGGAAAAGTAGCTGGTGCTCCTGACACGCTGCCCGATGTTCTATTTGACTTCACAATGGATGTACACCTGCTTGAAAGAGTTGTAGGCGCCTCTAAGGACCTTAAGGTTGAGGAAATAAAAACAAATGAACCGCTGATGCTGAGCGTTGGAACAACAACTACAGTGGGAATCGTGAAAAATGCACGAAAGAACGTCGCCGATGTTATCTTGAAGATACCGGTATGCGCTGATAAAGGCCAAAGAGTGGCAATAAGCAGAAGAATTGAGGGCAGATGGCGTTTAATAGGCTATGGAATTATTGATTAGAAAATGCCTTAAGATAGAAATTTTTACAAAAAGATGTACCACAATGCTTTAATAACATACCAAAGCGCGTACCAATGTTTTTATATAGTGTACTGGACATGATTAATCGAGAGGCTAAATATCAAGATGAACCTCCCCCTTTGGTGGAATTAAGGCTCCACCTATATTTTTTTGTTTTTTACAGATAAAAATGTGAGACCAAAACCTTCAATACGCACAATGCCCATTTGCCTTCGTGTTCGTTGAGCGTCCTTTTATCAAATCAAATACGATTGAAAAGAGAGATTACCAGATCAATATAGCAGAGGGTTGTTTACAACGCTCGACGCTCGTTGTTCTGCCAACAGGTCTAGGGAAAACGATCATTGCGCTCATCGTTATCGCAAAAGTACTGGAAAAGAAAGAAGGAAAGATACTTTTCATGGCCCCGACAAAGCCCCTGGTCGAACAGCATGCTTCCTTTCTTAAGAAATTTTTAAAGGCAGATGCGGTTATCTTTACTGGAGAAGTTGCACCCAAGGAGAGAGAGAAACTATGGAAGGAATGTGATATCATTGTCTCCACTCCACAGGTGATCGCTAATGATCTGATATCAGATAGAATCAGCCTCAGCAATGTCTCTTTGATAATATTTGACGAAGCTCATCGTGCTGTAGGGAATTACGCTTATGTATTTGTAGCAGAGAAATTTAAGGAGTATGGTGGTCTAAGTTTAGGTATGACCGCTTCACCCGGTTCTGATGTTAATAAGATCATTGATGTATACAGCAATCTAAATTTTCATGGTGTGGAGATCCGCTCGGAGTATGATCCCGATGTTGTGAACTACGTCCACGATGTTAAAATTAAATGGATCCATGTCGATATTCCCAAGCAGATAAAAATAGTCGCAAAACTATTGAGGGATGTTTTGGATCAGCAGATCAAAGAGCTTCAAAAGCATGGTCTTTTAATCGGTAGAAAAGTTGTTTCAACTAGAAATCTATTAGATGTTCAAAAGCAGATACAATCAAAGCTTAAATCTGGGAAGACTTCCTATTTCCATGCGGCAACCATACAGGCAAAGGCATTGAAGGTCAACCATGCAATTGAATTGGCTGAGACGCAGGGCGTTAGTGCTCTGAATAACTATTTTGAGCGGTTAACTGTTGAAGCTTCTACAAAAGGGAGTTCAAAGGCCTCGAGGAGTTTGGTAAAAGAACCGAAGATCAAGAAAGCTATGGAGTTATCGAAAGAGATGCATTTTGAGCATCCTAAATTGGCTCGAATTGTAGATGTAGTTAAGAATCAGATCAAGGAGAAAAGGGATTCCCGAATAATAGTATTCACTCATTATCGTGATACAGCAGAATTAGTCACTAATGAATTAAGCAAGATAAAAGATGTAAGACCAGTTAGATTCGTTGGTCAAGCGAACAGGGGGAAGGATAAAGGACTAAGGCAGAAAGAACAGGTAGAAGCGATTCAGAAATTCAAAGAAGGGATATACAATGTTATGGTGGCAACGAGCGTTGCTGAAGAAGGTTTGGACATTCCATCAACTGATCTTGTCGTCTTTTACGAGCCTGTGCCATCAGAGATACGTACCATCCAGCGAAGGGGTCGTACTGGAAGGAGAATGGCTGGCGAGGTTGTCATCCTCATTACAAAAAGCAGCAGGGACGAGGCGTATTATTGGTCAAGCAACAGGAAGGAAAAGAGGATGCATAGAGAACTTGAAATTCTTAGAGATGAACTCAATGAAAAGCTGCCCTTTGCTAAATTAAAAGAAAGAGAGTTTAAGACAAGTGAAAAGCTGACCAAACCTCAAGAGAAAATAGAAAAAGGACAGATGCAGATAACTGATTTTTCAGGCAATGAAGAGAAAAAATCGATTATTATCGTTGATACTAGAGAATTTAATTCTGATGTTGTTAGAGAATTATCCCGGAATCAGATTACAATAAGATCGAAGCAGCTCGATATCGGTGATTACATCCTCTCAGATCGAGTTGGCGTGGAGAGAAAAAGGGTCGAGGATTTCCTTCAATCCTTGACAGATGGTCGTTTATTCCAGCAAATGAAAGAATTGAAAAGCAGTTACATTCACCCCATATTGATAATAGAAGGAGAAGAACTATTTACCAGAAGGAAAATAAGCCCGCAGGCGATCTATGGGGCTATCGCATCCATCGTTGCAGATTTTAATGTTCCTATCGTTTCAACAAAGGACGGTAAAGAAACAGCCGATTTACTAATGGCTATAGCAAAACGTGAAAATAGTAAAAAAAGAAAGATTGGAATCAGAGGATTAAAGGGCGCAAAATCCCTGCAGGAAAGACAGCAATTCATTGTCGAGGGATTGCCAAACGTCTCTGCAACGATCGCACAGCGCTTACTGTCCCATTTTGGCAGTATAAGAGGGATAGTTGGCGCGAATGTGGAGCAGTTGTGTGAAGTGAAAGGTGTTGGAAAGATGATTGCTGAGGGAATTAGAGAAGTATTGGACAGTGGATATTATAAGGGTAAAAAATTATAAAAAAATGAGATACTAATAAAAAATTGGAAGAGGAAAGGTTTATTGTTTTACCATTTAAATAAAATTTATTGAAAAAATTTATATAATGCATACATTATGTAGATGTGAAACATATACCTCATTGCTAAATAGTGCACGCACTCAGATAAAATATCAATGAGAAAATAGTGGTTACAGCAGAATTTAACTCGCAATTTCTAACAGGAATGATCAAGCAACTGCAGATTATCCAATTCAAACTACTAAGTTGTTGAAGATATAATCTAAAAATTAAGGATGGTGTGAATGATGTTTTTGAGAAAGGAAATAGATGCAGGGGAATCTGAGGAAAAAGATAACATTGAAGAAGAGGATATGAATGAGCCTGGTATTATTTCATCTACAAGAAGATTGACAAATGGAGGAAGAAGAGTTAACGGTTTGGTTAACGGGTTAGTTAATGGATTGGTGAATGGGTTAGTAAATGGTAAAGGAAGAGTAAATGGTCTTGTTAATGGAAGGGGTAGAGTTAATGGATTGGTGAATGGGTTAGTCAATGGAAGAGGCAGGGTTAACGGATTGGTCAACGGATTGGTAAATGGTTTAGTAAATGGTAAAGGAAGAGTAAATGGTCTGGTCAATGGGAGAAGCGGAGTTAATAGATCGTCGAATAGGTACAAGCTAATCAATGACGAGGAACTGACAGACAACACTCGTTTAGCTTCAAGAAAAAAACCTAGACCAAGAGAAGTAGGAGTGCTGCCAAATAGATATAGAAAGGAGAGGAGAATAAAAAAGGCTGCAATCGTCATCGCTTTCATTCTCTTAGTTTCTATATTGCTCTTATCATTTAGTAACTTCCTTGTATACAAACCCACTGAGAAG
>JAUWGG010000190.1 GCA_030606525.1 Methanobacteriota archaeon
GAGAGTATTTCCAGACCTGGGTAATCCAGAAAGGGCATTATTATATCTATATTCAATAACGAAATAAGGGAAGGAACACTAACATGATGGAAACTGATATAGGACAACAACTCTACGATTTCATTGACAATCTTCTAAGAAAGGAAGAGGTGGGGTTGGTCGTATGCAGTGAGCGGAAGGCTACTGCAATCATGCGAGCCTTAATGGAAGATGCTGATAAGCCTTTGGATTGGACATGGGATAGAGTTTTGTCGTCGCAAGCTATTGACCAATTCGATTGGCCCTCTTTTGCGGGCAACAAAATATTAATGTTTGATGAGTTGGTTCACCATGGGAAGACATTAAGGAACAATAAGACAGACTTGGATAGTGCCATAAAGAAGGCCTATCGAAATGATATTGAAATCAAGACCGCTGGCTTTGCCGTATGGGAGCAATGTACTTGCCGACCCGACTATGCCTATTTCCCTTCCATAGATGCGGAAACATACGAAAAAATACGAGAGGGTATAGTCGTCATGCTCCAGAGCCGTGGATCATTGTTGCTAGACACAGAACATATTGAACTTTCAGTCCGATTGCAGTGTGGTATGCGAGACTTTTATGACGCTTTGGCTCGTGATTCAGAACACAGGAATACTTATTCTTTCATTTCAGGTGGGCAACGGATGAATTTGACCATCGCCAATCCAGAGATCGTCGATGAAGAAGCCATGAGAAGATGTCTTCTTCCTGGAAGCAATGTGGATGATGTCGTGCATAAAGTGAGGGTTGTGGAAAAAACTCATGAGAAATTCTCCATCTGGCCCATACTGTATCCTAATACGCGATGCGAATTCGATGATGAATGGGCTGGCAATTTGCCAGATTTCTTAGATAAGTCATATCTAAAAGAAGCTCCCTACCATGTACTTTTCTACCACGTAAGCTTGCTGGCAGGTATTGAATTGCTTAAAGGAATTGTCTCCGTTCTTACTGATCTGACTCGTGATAAACGTGCTGTGCTCGAAATGCCGAAAGAAAATCTTGAGCATCTTCGTAGCTTTTTCCCTCGAATTAGTATAGAACGTCTTTGGGAGTATGTGTCTCATATCGTTGGTGAGGCACAAAGAATAAAGCCTGAACGAGGGAGACTGTCAGTAAAATTTCTTCCTATTGAAGAAGATAAACTGTTGAAACTCTGTTGGTATGTAATGAAACGTCTAGTATCAGAGTACGATGATAACCCCGAAGGGGTGTCATGGACACAGCTCATGGAAATTGCTGCAGAAGAAAACCGAAATATTGACCTTGCGCCTGAAGGGCTGACAGTTGTTGCCGATAGATTGATAGACAGTAGCCTTCTTATCACTGGTGTAAGAGAGTTGAAAGGTCGGTCCGGTGAATGTTACGTAATTCGAACATTTTCAGCTGAAGGTGAAGTGGTTTCCGATAGAATTCGCCAACAGGCGATGGTAAGGAACCCAAAGTAGGAACCCGGAGTGCCTAATAGCGACTTGACGCATTTGACCAAAGACGCCAACCATGTTGGCATGAATATAGCTAGGACAATAAGAGTTATTGCCAAGCTATTATTGGATTGGAGTAAGGCGGAAAGCGCCAGGAAGGCAAAACATGGGGCAACAAAAGGCGGCGAGGTTGAGGATAGCTCCACAAAGGGTCTGCCCTGTTTATCAGCGATATATTTTGATAAGTTAGCAACATTCTTTTGTAGGTTGTGGAATATACTCCATGATAGCAATGAGGTTAGGTACGGGGCTGGATTTGCTCAAAGACGGGGATACCATGGCCCCGGTCAAGTATTGAAAATCAATCGAACCGCTGACGAAGAATACGGGATGGGGAGAGATCCTGAAGACCATAGGCGGCATGAATGGGCATTCACGACCGAAGTGGTGGAGAAATTAAAGCCTGCCATCGGTGATGACCGGATTCTCTTCAAATTAGAAGGTCATGCTTGGGATCCAAAATGCAGAGTATACCCTCAATTAGTGGATAGCATTTGGGATTCATGGTGCTCTGAAAGTGAAATTGGTAAAGATGAGGCACTGTTCCTAAATCAGAAGGAACTGATTTTTATATCATTCATTTCACCTGCAATTGCAGGCCTTTCAAAACAAGAAATAAGAGCAATAGGGACTCACTGCTCAGCTGATGAGACGTGTAAAGATATCGCGTTCAATTTGGCAGAATGGAACAGAAATTTTGACTCTGCATTAAAAGCGATAAAAGGAATAAACGTTCCAGAAATTAGAGAATCCACTTTAAGGCTGGTCATAACATCCAGTGAAGTTCTGAGAAAAAGTATTGGAAATAGGAATACATATGAGGTTGCATATAACAAATTCATCAG
>JAUWGG010000238.1 GCA_030606525.1 Methanobacteriota archaeon
CAAGACATTTTCCAAGCTGGTCTAAAACTAGCAACGACAGTGCAACCCGCTATAGCCCCGCTAGCGGGCATGGCTGCTGGTTTAACGAAGATGATCGCGAACCGACACAGGAACGTCCCGGTGCAAAACTTTTACATGGGACTTGACTTTTCCAAAGTCCCCTTCCGTGCTAGGCTGGCCCAAGGGTCGTACATTGCGGTCCAGATACCAGAGAAGCAGCGTGTGATCTGGGATTGGAAGCAATGGGTCTACAACCCAACAAGCGGTCGCATCGTCAAGAAGAATGATCCTGAGGCATTGATCCCCTACAATTACATTATCTTTAGCGTGAGCAAGTATGAGGGTACATAGCGTTACGCAATTACTGAGGCAAAAAGCTCTAACTGAGTAAAAACCGCGCATGGGGAAGTAATGGCAGATAACGCGGGCTTTGTGGCTCACTTCTTTTGCCCAAATCTTCAGCAGCTTCTTTTACCCCTAAACCATAGGGGCTATATCGCAATTGCTTTTGACACTAAAATCATCCTTCTTTTTAGATTCAATGATCTATTTGCCTTTTTTTCCTTTTGATCTTGAATTGTAGGACAGCCTTCGTAGATCGAAAAAACACTGAAGCTGAAATGCGAAGCGGATATGAAAAATAAGCTGTGAGAAGAATATATCGGGATAAGATTCTAGTGAATCTTCGAGTGTAGGTGGTGACTCTATCGCGTGGTGAATGCGGTTGGTTCTTAGCTATAAATAGAAGATGTTTAACGAACATTCAACGTTGATTAGATTTGCTTTAAGGAGTCTATAAATCTTTTAGTTATAGTATTGAAGTCGATTTTAGAGACTTTGAATCTAAGAACAAGTAATTCATGTTAAATAAAAACAATACTGGTCAAAAACTTTCTAGGATATAATGAAATCCCGTCATAAATCAAATCATACTTTGGCTTATCGTTATCATAAGCCCTTATAATCCATATAAATCTTGGTAAAGATTGGGTTAATACTTTTTCCTTTTCATATATCGATTTTTTCAGCAAGAATTTTTTATATCTTCTGATTGAGGTCAAACACAATCTCAAATCATAATTAGGCATATCAGAGTTTATAATTTTCGTTTTCAAATCCTGGTAAAGACTGTACATACGCCAGAAGGGCAATCTGATTTTGGGATAAATTGGAACCAGTAATTTTTCGAGTGTTACGCTAAACTCAATACTCCACTCATTATTCCATTCTTTAAAATTTTCACCAAAGTCCACTCTACTGTAGGGGCCTATCCCGTCATCGTGCACATACATTTCTTTCAGATTGTTATTGCAATCACATCGGTATCCACTTACCACCACAGCATGGCGTAATTTAGCTTGATTATCCCTATTTATTAGTTCGAGAGCTGCTATAAGAGGCAACCCTGCATCTATATATGTCGTCACAGCAGTTTGAATAGCATCATCGCTTTTGACCCCAATTGTTTCAACATCTAAACCCGTCGATCTAACACAGTTTACCATTTGATCCCAAGTTAATCCCATTGAAGGAAACTTGTGAGATAACAGAGGAAATGAAGTCGATATCTCGGTTATTTCTGAAGGAGATAATCTTGGTATTCCAAATGTAGCGCCTAAAGGATGAAGAGCTGACCATAAGG
>JAUWGG010000245.1 GCA_030606525.1 Methanobacteriota archaeon
CTTCCTTCCAAGATTCAACATCTTCAAACCGCGTAATTTTCACATCTCTTCACTCCTAACTAGCCATAAACCATCAAAAATCAACCCCTTTCTGCCCACCTCCTCATTACCACATACGCAAATGCACACAGCATACAAACCGCAATTGCAGCGATTACCGCAGGAAACTCCGGGATGGCCCCTGATTGAACGGTGAAGCTGTCTTCTACTACCCTATTTGTGGGATCGTATGTTGCTGGTGGGGTCTCCCCTTCATATACTACCGCATGCCATGTTCCAGGTATACCGTGTGTAAACTCGCATTCTGCTGCGAGGGTATTAGTAGTAAGTGTTCCATCAGAACAAATTTTATAATCGCCAGCATCATAAAAGCCGACATGGTATGTGCCGCTCTCAAAATTCTCTCCATACATATAAACATGGTTTTCACCCGTTGTGAAGTCATTATGTACAGTATTGTGTGCTAAATCACTGAATGAACCCCATGTCTTAATGTTGTCGAAATAGTTGGTGGTAGTTGCACTAGTGGCTCTGGCGGGAGCATATATTTGGAATATAAGGTTTTGAGTGCCAGTATATGCGCTAACGTCGACTTCCTGACGTATATACTCTGCAGTTGTAGTAGGGCAGACTTTTGACCAGACCGTAGTGGAGCCGACAATGACTCGTGCCTCAAATTGACCAGCTACGATAGAATATAATTTTGCATCGAAAGAAATCGTATCGAGTTTGTTGAAATCAACCGATTGCTGAATCTGGCAAAGTTTCTTAGTAGTAATCGTCGACCCAGCAGGGCACGACAGCAGGTATGAGTAATCCCCTTGGGTACTCCAATCGGGCGATCGCGTGCCAGTGAAATCGGTGTCGCTCTCGGAATATGCCCAAGGAGGGTCTGTTACCACCTCAAAGCTGGGCTGCTGGATAACCCAGATGGCACTTGCAGGGGTCGCGAAGGTGAGGAGCATGAACACCAGCATAATGAATAACATTGCTATTGGGGCAAGCTTTTTCAAGTGTGACCTTCTTACGCATACTAACCTTCTATATTGCTTCATGTCATGCCATACAGTCCTGTAACCTATCCTTGCCAGATAAAAAGTCATCCAGATATTTCTCGCTCGCTTTTCTATCCGTTTCTATCATACTCATTCTTTCACCTTATTTAGATAGCTATCTTTCCTTAAAAACTTTTCGGTTCTTTTTTCTACAGCTTTTCTACATTATGCTCACACCGCGAGAATCATCACGATCTTTGTATAGACAATACCAATGAAGATAATAAATAGTATCGCGGACATAGTTTGAGTTCCTGCTCCATATTGCTGTTGGGTAACCACAGATTTCACTGCTTTCCAAACCACGAGATTTCACAGATTTACACGGATTTTTAATTGTTAATGAAAAAGTTATTTATGTACTTGGGGTCAATATTATTATAGGTGATAGAAATGGCGGAGGCTGAGTTAAAGATTAGGATTCCTGAAAGGGTAAAGCAAGAATTCCCGGAGGTTAAGTGGTCTAAGGTTGCCGAGAGAGCGGTACTTGAGGAGTTCAGAAAGCTTGCTTCAATCAAGTTAT
>JAUWGG010000093.1 GCA_030606525.1 Methanobacteriota archaeon
CGACTCGATTCAAAGTGATTATATGGTTGGGGAACTCGAGACTACTGTAATGGAGGCCTATAAAAATGAAGAACCGCAGGTCATGATCGTTGAGGGGCAGGGAAGTATTTCTCACCCAGCTTATGTTTGTGGTACTAGAGCCATAATCACAGCTTCTCAGCCAAATTGTATAATTCTTCAACATGCTCCCAAAAGAAGAATCAGAAATTACCATAGAGAAGAACTGCATCTACCAATGCCGAATTTAAGAAGGGAGATAGAAATGCTGGAATCATTTTCTGGAGCAAAGGTGACAGCGATCACCATAAATCCTGAGCATATGAGCGATAAGGAAGTAAATGAGATCATAGGCAAATATGAAAGAGATTACGGCATACCAACATGCGACGTTCTAAAACATGGCTGTAAGAAGTTAGTTGATAAGATTAGAGAAATAATTGAAGAGAGTAAATGCAGCTATTGAATATCGACCTCTATTCCCAAACCATCCTTATCAGATGGTGAAAGATAGCCATTTTTGAAGGTCAATCCTCTTGCAACATCTTTTTTAAGCGAAAAATGTGAATCCAGATCCCCATATACCACATTCTTTTGAGAAAGCGCAAAATGAAGAGCAGCAGCTATCGATATAAGCGATTCACCCATGCATCCGATCATTACCTTTAATCTACCACGTTCCGCAATATCATTGATCTTAATTGCTGGGCTTATCCCGCCGCATTTCATTAATTTGATATTCAGCAGATCAGCGCATTTATTGCTCACTATATTAAGACAGTCTTCTGGTGATTTCACGGATTCATCAGCCATGATCGGTATTGGGGATTCTTTAGTTATTTTTTGCAAACTGATCAGATCATCAAATTTAACCGGCTGTTCAATGAACTCGATGTTCAAATGCTTAACTCTTTTTATAAAGTTGATGGTTTCATTCACATCGTATCCCTGATTTATATCGACCCAGATCTTAATATCATCACCAACTGCCTTCCTTATTTCGTGCAGCTTTTTTGCATCTTCTTCCACCGCTAGACCAATCTTAATTTTAAGGGCTTTAAATCCCTCTTTTTTGTATTGGATTGCACGTTTAACCATAACTTTTGCTTCATCGATCCCAATGGTCTTATCTGTAAGCATCTTTTCTTTGTGGCCGCCAAGGAGCTTGTACAGTGGTAAATGCGCATGTTTGGCTAACAGATCATATAGGGCTATGTCTATACCTGCCTTAGCAGATGGATTTTTATACAGCAGAGCATCCATCTTTGAATGGATATTATTTATTCTTGCTGCATCTTCACCGATTAGTCTCTTAGAAAATAATTTAAGCGCTCTTTGCACCGATTTCGTGCCCTCATTGGTCACACGGGAAGGGCAGGCATTCCCCCAACCAATTAAATCATCTGTAACGACCTTCACAACGATGTTGTGAGCAATTTTATTAGAACCGGTGGCAGTAACGAATCTCTCCTTTCTTTCAAGAGCGAGGGGATAAAATTCTATTTTTTTGATGATCATGGAAATCACTTGAGCATACCTTTGATTATGACATCTATCGCCTTATCCTCATTTAATCCATGGGCAATGAGTGTTTCAAGTTGCTTTTTGTTAACACATCCTATAGCTGCTTCATGCGTTATCTTAGCTTTTTCATTGTTCACAGTGGCAATGGGAATGGCCTTTGCACTACCATTGCCTTGAACGATCTCAGTGCAGTCTACATGTCCTCTAGCATAAGCTGCATTTCCTTCAGTTATGCTAGTTATCTCACTGACCGCTTCATCTCTCACTGCAATTCTTGTTCTGATCACACTTCTAGCACGCTCACCATTCAGTGCCACCCTCTCCCTGATCTTTATGCGATCATCCTTTCTACCATACACTTTTGTGGAAATCTCTACCAAAGAATCTTTTTGAGCAGCAACATCGTAATCAATATCCAATTTGCCAACCCTTTCAGTAGTTAGAGCAAAGCTGGTTTTCAGTCTTCCTCCTTGATCGACCGTGATCCTTGATTTTGGGACGACCTCGATCCCTCCATAAGGACCGTGAAAATGCACCTCGTCATAAGATAAGTGCGCATTCTCTTCTATCGATACCTCAGCATCCATTATATGTTTAACTGCAACTGCATTTGGAAAGGTACAATGCGCTAAAATACTTGCTTTTGAATTCTTTTTGGCAACGATCCTCATAATTATCTCCTGCAGTCCCTTTTTTGGTAAAACACCAAAACACAGGTGAATGGGTTCTTCGATCTTTTTTCCTTCTTTTATCACGATCTTTGCTCTTATTCCTGTTTTCGTTTTCTCTTTTTCTAAAATTACACCATCAATCGCATTCAAGCTAAGCACATTATTTCCTTCAACGACCATGCTCGCTGTATTCAACGATGCAAGTGATCCTGGATCTCCACCAGCAAGCTCGTAAGCCTTTACCATGGCTTCAAAATCTTTTTTTATTCCTTCCGTTCGATCCCCTCAATTGAATATTTTTCAGTAGGGCAAGTAGCACACACCTTTCTAAAATACTTGGTGACTTCCCATGGCTCACTGTCCTTCACTATAAAACCATCGCACATCAATGAAGCCCTATCTCCAATCCTTGCAACCTCTTCCCTGTGTGTTATGATTAAGAGAGTTATATTTTGATGTTTAAGGGACTTCATAACACCAAGCAGATCATCCAATGAGACAAAATCTATGCCTGAGTCGGGCTCATCAAGTATCGCCAATTTTGGTTTCATGGTGATGATGGCTGCGAATTCAACCCTCTTTCTCTCACCACCGCTCAATGCCTCATCTACTTTTCTTTTCAGATATCTTTCTGGATTCAGATTCACCATGGTTAATGCCTTTTTTATTTCGCGCTCATCTTTTTCTCTCATACCAAGTGAAAGATATTCTTCTATGCTCAAACCTTCAAAGCGTGCTGGTTCCTGCCAACCCAGCGTAATTCCTCTCTTCGCTCTTTCAAAGATGCTCTTGTTCGTTATATCTTCTCCATTGAACAAAATTCTGCCTGATGAAGGCGTGAAACCTCCGATGCCCATCAAGACATAGGCCAAGGTAGATTTACCAGCACCATTTGGACCCAGGATGACATGTATCCCGCCCTCATTGACTTCAAGTGAAATGTTATGCAGGATTTCATTTCCATTTCTAATCAGACTTAAGTTCTGAATTGAAAGCATCATTACTATATCAAAAACTAAACTTATAAATCCTTAGGTTCTATGAGCGCACAGATGCTTGATCACACACTCCCCACATTTAGGATTTATAGGCCTGCAGATATCCTGACCAAACCTTACAAATAGGGTATTTATCTCATTCCAATATTTTTTAGGGACAGCCTTCATCAGCGCCTTTTCAGTGTCATAAGCATTCTTCGTATTGACCAACCCTAAGCGGTTTGAGATGCGGTGCACATGCGTATCTACGGGTATAGCTGCCTCTTTAAAACCAAAAACTAGAACGCAGTTTGCAGTTTTTCTGCCTACAGAAGGTAAAGAAAGCAGCGCATCTAGATCATTCGGTACCTTTCCATCATATTTCTCTAAAATAATCTTCGATACTTCTTTGATCCTTTTTGCTTTGACGCGATAAAACCCAGCCGGTTTTATAAGCTCCTGAATTTCTTTTTCATCTGCATCAGCTATTTCTTCAGCATTCCCAAATCTGCCAAATAGTCTTTCAACAGCTTTATGGGTATTTTCATCCCTTGTCCTTTGAGATAGAATGGTGGATATTAAAACCCTATAAGGGTCTCTATTCAATCGTTCTTTGCTTCGTGGATTTTGACCTGGAAAAGCACCTATGGGATATCTCTCCGTTAGTTTTTCAACGATGAGTGCGATATTCATCAAAAAGCGTATGGAATAAAAGATGTTAAAGATTATGTTTATTACTTGAAATTCATGCGATTATTATTACCATCTCCAAAGAGATCATCCAAGAACTCCTTTGCTTCGCCGGCAGTGTATATCGAGCCTGTTATGCAGATTAAATCATTCTTTTTAGCGGTTGAGAGCGCATGTTTTACAGCTTCGCTAACATCTTCCTCAATGACAACATTTTTAATGAATTCTTTTGCAATATATTTTTTTGCCACATCTGCAATAATCTTTGGATCATAAGCCCTTTCGCTTTTAGGTTTTGTTGCTATTATCTTATGCGCTAATGGAGCAATTTCCTTTATCATCGGTTCCAAATCTTTATCGTTGAGGATACCCAAAATCAATATCATCCTTTTATAGTCGAAAATATCTAATGAACTTCTAAATGCTCTTGCGCCATCGTAGTTATGCGTTGAATCCAATATGATCAATGGTGATCTATGCACCACTTCCAACCGCGCAGGCCAATTCGTTTTGAGCAGCCCTTCTTTAATCGCCTTTTTTGGGACATCTATGTGCTGGTATCTAAGCAGTTCGACCGCACCGATAGCTGTTGCAGCATTCACTAACTGATGATCGCCCAATAATTTCATCCTTAAATTGTTGTATTCATTAACATCTGTTTTGACATTGAACTCTTGATGATATATATCAACTTTTATCTTCTCAAATCTTATATCTTTCCCAACCCTTATCA
>JAUWGG010000051.1 GCA_030606525.1 Methanobacteriota archaeon
ATCACTGCACCTGTTCGATAATCTAATCGACTTGCAATCGTCCCTCCAGTTCCCAACAAGGTTACATTGGGTTTGTCTTGAGAGATTGGAAATTCTGATTCTGGTATCTTGTAATGAGCTTTTTTATACCCTATCTCCTTCATTTTTTGAATATATTCGATATTAATGCCCACATTATAGCCATTGTGCAATTTTAACACGATGTGTTTGTCATCGGCATTCTCAGATCTAGGCAAAATAACACCTTTGAATGAACCCCTGGTTGTATGGGCTTCTACATCACTCCATACCTTCACACCCATCTTAATTAATTTTTGCTTTGCTTTGCCCTTGTATCCTTTGTATGCGTCTTCCAATTGAACCACAGCTTGGGGAATACTTTTATTAACTTATTAATGATTTCCTTTTGTAAAGATCATTGGTGGGGCAATGGGTGAGGTTGATTACAAGGCATTGGGCTTTAAATGTGGTTTGGAGGTTCATCAGCAGTTAGCCACGCAGAAAAAACTTTTTTGTCACTGTCCAGCCGTTCTGCGCAGAGATGAGCCTGATGGTGAAATATTAAGACATATGAGACCTACATTATCTGAGCTTGGTGAATATGATGGCACAGCTTTGATGGAATTTAAAACTAAAAAAAATGTGATCTATCAACTTTATAGGGATACGGTATGCACCTATGAGATGGATGACACGCCACCTTTTGAAATTAATCAAAATGCATTAGATATTGTCTTGGAGATTTCGCTTTTATTGAACTGCAGTATCGTTGATGAGATCCATATCAGCAGAAAACAGTATTTAGATGGCAGCATACCAACAGGCTTTCAAAGGACAGCGATTGTCGGCGTTGAAGGTGTTATTCCTTACAAAAATAGAAAGATCGGTATAATCCAAGTCGCTTTGGAAGAGGATGCTTGCAGAGAGGTTCGCGATGTTGGCCATACAATTACATTTAAGACCGATCGTTTGAGCATTCCTTTGGTTGAAGTTGTAACGCATGCCCATATGAAAAATCCCAAAGAGGTAGTTGAAGTAGCTCAAAAAATTGGTCGATTACTTAGGGCAACGGGAAAGGTTAGAAGAGGATCGGGGTCAGTACGGCAGGATATCAATGTGAGCGTAACTGGAGGCGAAAGAGTTGAGATCAAAGGTGTCCAAAAATTACAACATATAGAGAAATTGGTTCATATTGAAGCTCTAAGACAAAAAGCGCTGTTGGATATTAAAAAGGAGCTAAAAAAAAGAGGAATAGCAAAAGAAACACTCTGCACCAAAGAGAAGGAAATCACCAATTTATTCAAAAACACGAATTGCGGGATGCTGCGAAAGGCGATTGAAAATGGAGATGTAATAAGAGGAATTAAACTTGAAGGGTTCGGTGAGATTCTAAATAGGATAGTTCAACCCGATATCAGTTTTGCACAAGAGTTCTCTGGAAGGGTAAGGGTTATTGCATGTCTCGATAATCCAATAAACATTATGCACTCTGATGATTTACTCAAACATGGAATAACGGTTAATGAAAGAGAAAGATTAATGAGATCATTTGAGGCTAAACATGAGGATGTAGTTGTGATGGTCTGGGGGAACGAAGAAGATACAAGAACAGCAATTGAAGAGATCAAACTAAGGACGATAGATGCAACGATTGGTGTTCCGAATGAAACAAGGCAAGCATTTCCCAATGGTTCAACAACATTTGAGAGGATATTGCCTGGACCAGATAGAATGTACCCAGACACAGATTTGCCTTCAACACCTGTAACTCAACGAAGATTAAAACAAATTAAGAAGTTTTTGCCTGAATTTCCTTGGGTGAGAGAAGCAATGTATATTAAGCTGGGGGTCCCCAAGCATTTAGCAAGATCGTTAGCCATATCAAAAAGGGCTAGATTGTTTGACAAGGTTGTTGAACAATTAAAAATTAAACCCACGATAGTGGCATCCGCGTTTGAAGAAGATTTCAAAAAATTAAGGAGGGAGGGCTGCGACGTGGACCTGTTATCCGATGATGCGATTTATCGTGTTTTTCAATTGATGGCAAAGAGGGAAATTGCCAAGGAATCGTTACCTATCATCTTTGAGTATCTAGCCAATAATAGAGATAAAAATGCAGGGGATGCTGTCAAGAAATTAGATATTCATCCATTGGGGATCGGGGAATTGCACAAAATAGTGGAAGGTATTACAACTTCTCATTCGAATCCTCAAACATTCAGACAGATCATGGGCGATGTGATGGGGAAGGTTAGAGGTAAGATTGATGGCAAGATAGTGAGTGAGGTGGTTGAGCAATGCTTGAAAGGATGAGTGGTAGAATTATCGATGGGAGGAAGATCGCCTTTGAGATTCAGTATACAATTAAAGAAGAAGTGTCGTCCTTAAAGCGAAGATACGGCATCACACCAAACTTGGCCATAGTCGCAAGCGGTGAGGTTGAAGGTTCTAAGATATACCTGCGAATGATAAAAAATGGATGTCAAAACGTTAATATTTATTCAAATGAATATTTTTTACCTGGTGATGCAAGTACCGATGAACTCATCCAACTGATTCAAAGATTGAACAGCGATAAAGGTGTACATGGGATACTTGTGGAGATGCCGCTGCCTGAACATATCGGTGTTAAAGAAGTGATGGAAAGCATCTCCCCAAAAAAGGATGTAGACTGCATTCACCCGATAAACTATGGCAGATTGTTAACCGATGATGCACTGGCTCCTTGCACACCAAAGGGAATAATGGTTCTCCTTGATAAAAAAAATATTGAACTTAAGGGGAAAGAGGTTGTGATCGTTAGCCATAGTATTACAGTCGGCAAACCACTGGCCTTGATGATGCTTAACAAGGATGCAACAGTCCATGTATGCCATATATTCACAAAGAATTTGAAAGCGCATACGAAGAGAGCAGATATTCTGATCGTGGCAGCAGGTGTTCCCAATTTAATTAAAGAAGATATGGTCAAAAGGGACAGCATTATAATCGATGTGGGTATGAATCGCGTTGGCAAAAGGTTGTGCGGTGATGTGGATTTTGAGGGAGTGAAAAATAAAGTGGATGGCATAACACCGGTACCAGGCGGGGTTGGACCTATGACCGTGACGATGGTCCTGAAAAACACTATCAGATTGTTTAAGCATCAGATTGTGATGCAGCGATAATCTGATCAAACTTCTAAAATTTTGACACCAATATTATCGGGTTTTGTTGATATTGTTTTAATCATCTGATGATCATCAAGGATGTTCTGCATCTCCGCCTTGCAGTCCTTTGGGAATACGACAGCGATCGTTGGGCCGACGGAACTCATACCCACCATCTCAGCGCCCCTTTCCCGTATCGTCTTCATTAGATCATAGATCTGCTTTCCTCCTTCATGATGCTCGATTTCGGCGATCTTTGATCCTAAAAATTGCAGTTTCCATATACTATTGCCTACGGCTTCAATATCTCCCTTCATGGCTTTTGGCAGTAGGTTGATCAATACCTCATGCGCTTTTTTCTCCTTGTCCCGCATATCCAATTCCCTCGCTTCATTCAGCAGCAATTCCGCCTCTTCCTCACCAGCATTCCTGCTTGATCGCAGTGTTGACTCTTCCTGCGGCACGCACAATAAAACTTCCCTATCGTCAGGTATGCAAGATCGATGCACTACTTCCAGATCATCCGATATAACAACAAAACCGCCGTAGTAACCAACCGCTGGCCCAACGCCTGTTTCAAATCCTGGTACCACTTTTTCTTCACTCCATTCTTCAACAAAGTTATAACCTATAAGGCGTCGTAGATCCCTTAGGTCTAACGGTTTACCTAGAACTGCGTTGACTGCATAAGCTACCGCGCTCATGGTAGCGCTCGTTGATCCTAGTCCAAGATGATTTATGCCGTGGTCCTGTGCCTCAATTAAGAAAGCTCCTTCATAACCAACACTCTTTGCTAAAACTTTCGCAGTATGTTCAACTATCGTTTTCCTTTTAGATTTTATACAGAAATCATCGCTTAATTCTACACTTGCTTCAGCATACAACCCGATGCCGTAACCTAAACCGCCGCCGCCTGGTTTTTTAGGAGCGAATTTTGTCATATCCAAAACACTAAGATGGATCCTTGCTGGTACCTTCACTTTAACTTTTTCTTTTTTAGCTCTTATTTTCCCTACCTTTAAAGGGATGAGGTTCAAGATCGTTCCGGGTTCTACTGGTTCAAGCATTTTTCCTCCGATTATCATATCCCATTATTTCTTCTATATTCCTATTCACTCAATACATCTAATTCCTTAAATCTTTATTGATTTAGCACAACATTTATCAAATCCAATTCTATTACGGAAAAGGAGGCAGAGAGTGCCAAAGACAAGAAGAGCTGTCATAAGTGTATATGATAAGAAAGGCATAGTTGATTTTGCTGAATCGTTGAGAAAGCTCGGGATAAACATAATTGCTACCGGTGGTACATTCCGATTGTTGAAAAAAAAGAATATAGAAGTAAGTGAAATTTCAGATCTGGTTTCCTTCCCTGAGATCCTCAATGGAAGAGTTAAAAGTTTACATCCAGCTATCTATGGAGGCATACTTGCTAAAGCGACTGAAAAGGATATGGAGGAGCTGAAAAAGCATGATATAGAACCAATAGATATGGTTATCGTTAATCTATATCCCTTTGAAGCGGTGGTCTCCAAAAAAAATGTAAAGCTGCATGATGCAATTGAGAATATCGATATTGGTGGCTTAACATTAATCAGAGCTGGTGCAAAGAATTTTGAACGGGTAGCGGTAATCACGAACCCGGATAGATATAATGATATCATTAAAGAAATAGAGGACGAAGGCGACATAAGTATAGAAACAAGGCGAAAATTAGCTGTTGAAGCCTTTTGCCACACCGCACTTTACGATACCACCATCTATGACTACCTGCATGGGAAGTTCAAGCCCGATATAGTATTCCCTGATAATTTAATACTTCACTACCGAAAGATCGCTGATCTGAGATATGGTGAGAACAAACATCAAAAAGGAGCGTTTTATTGTGATGAAGAAATAAAAGAGAACTGTATCGCGAACGCTAAGCAACTGCATGGAAAAAAATTATCCTTCAATAATATTCTTGATATAAACGATGCTTTTGAACTTGTAAAGGATTTCGATGAGCCAACTGCGGCTGCGATCAAACACACAAATCCATGTGGAGTCGCTTCTGATGAGGATATAAACAAAGCATACGACGAAGCATTGGCTGTTGACCCGATCTCAGCTTTTGGAGGCGTCATCTCATTGAACAGAGAATTAACTGTACTTATTGCTGAAAAGATAAGCAAGATCTTCGTGGAGGCTGTGATTGCACCTAGTTATGAGCCTGGTGCTTTAAAAATCCTCAAGAGGAAAAAGAATATTAGGATCTTGGAAAGCGGTGGGCTTAATAAAAGCTCCCATGGTTGGGATCTTAAAAAGGTTGTTGGTGGTTTATTGGTCCAAGAGAGAGATTTTAAACCTTTGATAATGGATGAATTGAAGGTAGCTAGTGAAAGAGAGCCGACAAAAGAGGAATTTATAGATTTGGAATTTGCCTGGAAAGTTGTGCGTCATGTCAAATCAAACGCCATCGTATTCTCAAAAAGCAAAGTTACAGTAGGCATTGGAGCTGGACAGATGAGCAGGGTCGATGCAGTTAAGATCGCTGCTCAAAAATCAAATGGAAGATGCGAAGGTGCTGTTATGGCATCCGATGCTTTTTTCCCATTCAGGGATGCGATCGATGAGGCTGCCAAAGCAGGCATAACAGCTGTTATTCAGCCTGGTGGGTCAATTAGAGATGATGAGGTCGTCAATGCAGTGAATGAATACAAAATGGCGATGGTCTTCACAGGACAGCGTGCGTTCAAACACTAAAGGAGAGCAAATGGGATATGATGCTGCGATTGATTATTTATACAATCTCAAGAGATTTGGCATGAAGTTGGGATTGGACAATATAAATCAGTTACTTCGATATTTAGGAGAGCCGCAAAAAAATTTGAAGGTGATCCATGTCACAGGTACAAATGGAAAAGGTTCTGTTTGTGCTATGGTTAGTTCAATGCTCAAATGTGCTGGTTATAAGGTGGGAATGTACACATCACCGCATCTGGTAAGATTTACAGAGAGGATTCAGGTCGATGGGGAAGAGATCGGTGAGAAGGATGTCTTACGGTTAATGCACAAGATAAAACCATTCATTGATCGCATGACAAAAGAATCTAGAACGAAGCAACCAACTTTCTTTGAGGTGGCGACTGCCCTAGCCCTCCTTTATTTCGTTCAAGAAAAGGTGGATTTTGCTGTTGTCGAAGTAGGATTGGGAGGGAGATTGGATGCAACCAATGTTGTCGATCCATTGGTATGTGTTATTACGCATATCGCATTAGAGCACACAGAGCATTTGGGAAGGAAAATAGAGGATATTGCAAAAGAAAAGGCAGGAATAATTAAAAAAGGTGTGCCGGTTGTGACAGCGGAAAATAATGAAAGAGCACTCGCCGTAATAAAAAATACATGTAAAGAAAGAGACTGTAAAATGATAAGGGTTGGGAAAGATATAAGATTTGAGAAGATAAAAGTTGATATATATCATCAAGAGTTCAATGTTAAAACAGATGTTAATGAATACAACAATTTAAGGATGAAGTTATTGGGCGATCATCAGTTAGTGAATGCTGCAACAGCCATTGGCGCAATTGAGCTGCTTAGATACCAGCACATAGATGTCCCAAAAAAGGCGATTAAAGAAGGATTGCTCAAAACGAATTGGCCTGCGCGATTGGAAGTGGTGCATAGATCACCATTGATTATATTGGATTCAACGCATAACTATGATGGCGCAAAAACATTTAGAAGTTCATTAGATATTTTCGACTATAAAAGGATGATATTGATCTTGGGTATCCTCAACGATAAGGATTTGGAGCCGATGATAAAGGAAATTGCTCCATTAGCGCATA
>JAUWGG010000226.1 GCA_030606525.1 Methanobacteriota archaeon
ACTTTGAAGTTTTCATTGATAGTATAAGGGACTACCATAAGCTTTATAAAACTCCATTATATTGCTGACCGATGAGGTAATGCATGCAACGAGGTTCAAATAAAGACATTGGAGCGATAGGATTAGCGAGTATCTTGATCATAATCGTTGTGGTTGCTGGTGCATCTTATGGCGTATACAGTTGGTATTCCTCAACGCAAGAAAAAGAATCAATACCTTTTCTAATAGTTGAGGATGGGGATATGATTTCAGTAGATTATATCGGTTTTTTTGATGATGATAGGGTTTTTGATACATCGATAGAAGATATCGCAAAGAACGATGCAGCCTATCCAAAATCATTATCTTTTCAATTACGCAGTGAAGGAGGATACAAACCTCTTGAATTCACTGTTGGTAAGGGGCAAATGATAAAGGGTTTTGATGAAGGGGTTGTTGGCATGTGGATCAATCAAACAAAAGAGATAACCATTACCCCTGAAGAAGGTTATGGTGCGTCTGATCCAAATAAAATAGAAATAGCTTCTTTGATAGAAGAAGTACCTATAATAGTAAACATGAATAAAACTGTATTTTCAGATATGTTCGGAGCGGAGGCAGAGGAGTGGATCAGCCTCAAAGATCCAACATGGCGCTGGAACATCACAGTATTCGATGTATCTGATGAAAATGTAATTTACCGTAATGAACCAGAGATGAACATGATCATCAACCCACAATCTGCCTGGGATTCTAAAGTGATACAAATTGATAGTTCTGCTAATGGCGGAGACGGTCTGATAAAGGTGAAACATCTGCTCGATGACAAAGATGCCAATAAAACAATAGCGTATGATGAAGGAGGGCAATTCATAGTGATAAATGTGGATGTGGAAGAGGGTACTTTCACTAAGGATTATAACAGGGAAGTGGTCGGAAAAACGCTCATATTTAGAGTGACAATAAGGACCATAACCAAACCGTGATCTTCGTTCATTTGAAAAATGATCCACGTTTGAATGTAAACAGGCGAGGAAGTAGAATGTTAGGTGAAGGTATTTATGAATTCTTTTATTCATTCGGTTCGCTGGGAATGTTATTTGGTCTGTTCCTCATTTTAGTTGTGGATGCAATGATCTTTCCAGCTCTTCCAGAATTATTCGCTGTTCTAGTATTTTCATGGAATCCTTCCCTCATCTGGGCAGTTTTTATTCTAATTACAGCATGTTCAGCAGAAGTTGTTGGTAACAGCAGTCTTTACTATCTTGTTAAAAAAGCGAAACTGCCGAGATTCATCAAAAGAACAATGGAAAAATACATCAACCTATTGGTATTGCAAGATGAAAAGATAATACTCATGAACCGTATCGCACCAGTAGTACCATTTGTCGGTGCCTTCATAGCAGCATGCAATTGGGATTATCGAAGGTCGATCCTTTACATAATGATCGGCGGCATAGTAAAATATTCATTTTTATTGATCTTGGTAGGAATATTCAATGTAATGTATGACAGAAGGTCAGCACAGCTCATCACCCTCACAGCTGTTGTTATTCTGATAGGTGTTAGCTTTCTATTATCTTTCATTTCCCGTAAAAGATTAAAAAGTGTGCAGAGATTAAAAGAGGTGAAAGAATGAGATTTTGCATGGTGAATGCTTTCTTCCATCCTTACATTGGTGGAACAGAAAAACATATGTACGAATTAGGGAGAAGATTGGCAAAACAGGAAGCGCTCTATGTGCTTACCTCTCGTCTCAAAAACACAAAAGAGTATGAAGAATTGGAAAATATGAAGATTTTTAGGGTAAAATCAAAGGAATACAAAATGCCGTTGATATACCCACCGCCTTTGGTCATCGCACGTGACGCTCG
>JAUWGG010000086.1 GCA_030606525.1 Methanobacteriota archaeon
TTATACTGATTATCTCATCAGCTAATTTTTTAACTTGACCTGCTTTTCCCTCCAGAATTAAAACTTCTAGGCAGTTTTGCACATCCATATGGACGTGGGTTGTCGATGCGATCGCTGCGAGATGATGATGCTGGACTTCAAGAAGTTTCTTTGTTACATTACTGTAATGAAGGTCGAAGAGGTGTTGGAGATCAAGCGGTTGTAACACATAATCGATATGGGGAAATTTTGGATCTAAATGTTCTTCTTCACAACTGCGAGATCATCTTCCATCTTTTGCCTTAATCCCCGATTATAGATTAGGGCTGCTGGATGAAATAGAGGAATAATTTTTGGTCCTCCTGAAATCCCTTTCACTTCAAAGATCTTCCCATTTATCTTTGAGATCTGTAATGGTTCAAAACCGTACTTTTTTAATATATATGAAGCAGCGAAATTTCCCAATGGACAGATCAATGTTGGTTTGATCACCTCAATCTGTCTATCTAGGTATGGTGTGCACTGCTTGATCTCTTCTGCAAGTGGGTTGCGGTTGTTCGGCGGTCTGCACTTAATTATATTCGTGATGTACACATCCTCTCTTCTTAAACCCATAGATGATGTCATCTCATCAAATACTTTCCCGGCAGCGCCGACAAACGGTTTACCTTGTCTATCTTCATTATATCCAGGCGCTTCCCCTATGAACATGATCTTGGCATTTGGATCGCCTTCTCCAACAACCGGGTTGTTTCTATTTTCCCATAACGCACATTTTTTGCAGCTGCGCACATCATTGATAATCTCATCCATTCTCATTTTCGTATCAAAGAGATAACATCTGCTCTATAAAAATATGTTTCTCTCTGTCGGAACATGTCCTAAAATCTTTAGGAATTAAGAGTTAAATCAAATCTCTTTAGGGTGACTTATTTCTATACCTAATGATATTACCCATAATCCTATTTAGGGTATCCTAAAAGGTGGGGAAATGATGAGAACGCGCTTAAGTGACATAGACCAAAAAGAAAAGGGAGATGCAATCCCTAGACTAGAAGATAATTATGGTTTCCAGAGAAATCTCAGCATGCAGGTAATTAGCAATGGGAGGATATGCACGCTAACAGACCTAAAAGCTGAAGAGCTAGCGAAAATTGTGAGTATAGAAGGTGGACGAGGCGTTAGACGAAAACTCTTATTAAGAGGCGTATCTGAAGGATGCGTTGTCAGGATGATATCATCTCATAGTCCGGTTACAGTTGAAGTCGATAGGAACGTAGTTGCTATGGGAAAGGGTATGGCACAAAAAATTAGAGTGGTAAGGGGTGATTAAATGGAAAAAAAGCTATCTGAAATGATATACGATGAGGAAGGTATAGTGAAAAGAATAGAGGGAGGACTTCGGGAGAGAATAGCTGGTATGGGCATAAGGGTCGGCAAGAAGGTCAAGATGATTACAAAACACCCTATGAAAGGTCCTGTAGTGGTAGTAGTAGATGAAGCTAGAACATCTTTGGGATTAAGCATAGCTGAAAAGATCATTGTAGAGGTGAAAAAATGAAGGTTTTACTTATGGGACATCCAAATGTCGGTAAAAGCGTGGTTTTCAACCGTCTGACGGGTGCAAATGTTATTATTTCAAATTACCCTGGCACTACTGTTGATTATACAAAGGGATATATGAAGGTGAAGGGCAAGGATTTTACAGTTATAGATGTGCCAGGAACATTTTCGTTGGAAGCGAAAGACAAAGCTGAAGAGGTAGCGGTAAAGATGCTTGAGGAAGAAAAGGATGCGGTTGTGATATGTGTTGTTGATTCTTCTAAAATAGAGAGAGGGCTTTACTTAACATTAGAAATCATTGAGAGAGGTTATCCTGTTATACTTGCACTGAATATGTGGGATATTGCTCAGGATAAAAGTATACATATTGATGCAGAGAAATTGGAAAATATCTTAGGAATTCCTGTAATTCCAACTATAGCGATAAATGGCAAAGGAATCAAAGATCTAGTATCAAAAATAAAAGATGCGACACCAGTTGAAACAGATAAGATTCTCGAAAAGGTAGGTGGTAAAGAATGAAGCTAACTGTTGATGAGCGTTGGGATTTAATTGAAAAGATATCAAAGGAAACTGTGATCTTCGGTGTGTATAAACATACAGTGAAGGATGCAATCGGGGAGCTTACTGTTAAACCCTTGACAGGTATACCTATTGCCTTCGCTGTTTTATATGGTTTCTGGAGTTTTTTCGGTTCATTTGCAGGATTCTTTACTGATGGTTTCTTCGTCAAGCTGTTTGATGAGCATTGGCTGCCTTGGTTACAGGATGTTTTTCCAGGAGGTTTAGGAAATTGGTTTTACGCTATAATGGTAGATGCAGGACATATGGAAAATGGGATACTTGTAGCATCAGACAACTGTTTTGAATCCTTTGGTGTATTGACAAGCGGGTTTTTTCTTGCAATAGGGGTAGTTTTGCCAGCGATAATCGCATTTTATCTAATACTCACATTACTAGAAGATACGGGGTATATGCCAAGACTTGCTGTGCTTATCGACACTGTGCTGCACAAAATAGGACTGCATGGATTTGCAATAGTGCCTACCATCCTATCTCTTGGATGCAATGTACCAGCAGTAACAGCATCAAGGATTCTGGAAACAAAAAAACAGCGATTTATAATGATGACGCTCCTCGCCATATTCATTCCTTGTGGTGCGCAACTTGGAATCATGGAAGAAGTAATTCCAGATACAATAGGCTTTGTTTTACTTTATTTGTTCACAGGATATTTCATCTTAGGTTTTATCTTACACAAGGTCCTTCCAGGAAAATCCCCGGAGATTCTGATAGATGTGCCGCCTTATCAAATGCCCATGCTGCGAGATGTGGCAATGAAATTGTGGATGAGGGTTAAAGGGTTCTTCAAAATCGCGATTCCATTTGTACTGTTAGGTTGTATAATTGTGAACATTTTATACCTAGCCAATATTATTGATTGGCTGGCCAATGTATTATCACCTGTTCTTTCTGGTTGGTTCGGTGTGCCTAAGGAAACCGTAGGGCCCTTAATCGCTGCGTTCCTGAGAAAGGACCTTGCTGTTGCACAACTCAGTGCGATCGAGATGACCAAGTATCAAATGATAACATCTGTGGTGCTTGTCTCAATATACTTCCCCTGCGTAGCAACATTTATGATGCTGCTTAAAGAAGGATGGAAAGACTTGCTTGGGAGCATAGCTGTTCTTGCACTTGTAGTGTTTTTATATGGCGGACTGCTGCATTTAATATGGATACTACTGGGGGTGGCATAGAATGAATGAAAAATATAATCTAGGCAGCGTATATTTTGGCATCTTGGGCGTTGTTGCATTAGTATGTGGAATTGCAGACTTGGTGGTAGTAGCAGGCGGTGATAGTTTCTCTTGGGGCATTCTAGAGATACCCAGCGACCCATTTAGAGGAGGATGGGGTGGGTTGATCATTCTATTTGCTGGACTCTTTTATCTGTACAGCATCAAAAATTTTTCTGAGATTCATCATTTTTCAAAGGCGGTAATGGGAAGCATACTGGTGTGGGTAATCGCTGGCTGCGATATCCTCGCAATGATCACCGAATCGATACCAGGCGGTGAGGAAGGAGGTTGGTTCAACACACTAGAAGGATTCTTGGGAACATATGCGCCACCTTATGCACCAGCAATATTTCTGCTGCCATTCTCTCTTGTGATAATCTACCATCTCCATAAAAGGGGGGGGACTAATGCTGATATGGAAGAATAAAAAAATTGTACCACCCCCCCTTGCTTTTTTAGCATTGGTGTTGCTAGTAGTATCTTCCATATGCGTACCAATAGAAGGCCATATGCCCGGAGCTAAAGCGCCGCCTGAGTTTGAGCTAACTCCAATTGATGATAAATGAAATCGACTGGAGAAAAGCGTCGAAGGGAAAATACAGAGAAGGGAGAGAGAAAGTGCTAAGAGAAGAATTAGATACGAAGAAATCCACACTTCAAGCGAGGATTCTTAGAAGGATGAAGAAAGGCACATGCACTGTAAAAACCCTTGCACATGATCTTGGTATGGGAGAACGTACTGTGGAAGCAATTCTTTCATTCATGGTGCATGACGGATATATCGAGGATGTTTCTTGTAACAATACCTGTAGGTTATGTCCTATGAGCTGCAATCAAGATACACCAATAAAAATGTACACACTCACATCGAAGAGCATAGAATATCTTGAACAATAAAGCTGATATCATATAGTATATGAGATTTCGAACTCGAAAATATAAAGTTAGAAGATATTTACCGAAATTTAAGATGTGGTAGAATATGATAACTCTAAAAGATTCAATAGAAATAAAAACAACACCTGAGAAGATTTTTAAATTTTTTGTTCATTTTGAAGAAAACTTTCACGCTTGGCATCCCGACCATGTGGAATGCCGCTGGCTTAAAGGGAAGCCGTTCGAGAAAGGTTCAATTTTATATGTTGAAGAATATCTTCACGGAAAATTGCATAAATTCAAATTTTTTGGTACTAAAGTGGAGCTAAACAAAAAAATTGAATATAAGCTTTTGTTTCCTATGTCAGTTATTTGTCCCAAAGGATCATTTATTATAGAGCCAAGAAGAGAAAGTTCTATCTTCACTGCTACCCTTTCGTTTAGATTTGGTTGGTTATTTTCAAAGCTTGCCAAGAATAGAGTTGATGCTATTAAAAAACATATGAGAGAAGAAGGAGAAAATCTAAAAAGATTATTGGAGGAAGAGGAAACATGAATACATTGATAATCTGCATTTCAATACATCACGGTAATACTGAAAAAATTGCTAAAGCGATGGC
>JAUWGG010000176.1 GCA_030606525.1 Methanobacteriota archaeon
GGTATGGATTTTTTTAGACGGCTCTTTTTCCTTTCTTTATATTCGAAATCTAGCTCATCCTCAGCTAGCAGGGAACCTTGGACAAGAACTTTTTCTGCCATTAATCGCCTTTCCTTTCTTCAATACTATAAAATGAAACAAGTAACTTGATTTTCAAACTGGCCGCATAACGTCCTCGAGATGAGCGGCCTGTACTCAACCTCGGCATGGAATTCTAGCCATGCACAAACTCGCCAGAATCTCGGGTCACGAGTGGTTATGTAGCCATTTTCTTTGCGTTCAATGAATATACCTTTGAGCAATGAGAATCCTCAAGCAACGGACTCGGCCGTCGAATTCTTCTCAATCGAGGTTTCTAGCACAGATGGATCTGTGGTGTAGAACTTAATCCAAAGAGCGAAGCCTTTGTGTTGAAGCCGATAAATGCCTCTAGTTCCCTCTTTCGAGAGAATGATATACCTATCGCGCAAAGCTTTAATGGCATTGGATAGAGTGGAATCCTTACCCTTGAATTTGGCTCGGATATTCTTCTTAGATACCCAGTCATCAAGATTGTCAGCCATGATGCGAAGGACTTGTCGGTAGCTATCCTTCTGAATCTTGTTGTAAAAGTTATCCCGATAATAGCGGTCACCAATGAGCTCGAGGGCGCCTCCTACTCCCAATGCTCCTTGGACTACATCATCGCGATCAATAAGATCATCTTGATCAGCTGCAAATGCTGAATAACCAAATTGCTGGATGAAGTGATGATAACCTTCTGAGAACGCCACCAAAAAATAACGGGCTTCATCATTGATCTGGGTTTGCTCTTCATTGTCCTCGTTCGCTTTTTCTATATACCTATCTATTACCTGGATGACTTCGTCATTGGTAAGCCGCCCCAACTCGAGGTGTTCGAATAGCCTAAGAGAAGACGGATGGCTCTCTCTGAGCACATTTCGCAATTCTGACAGACCAACTAACCCGACCATTACTCTATCGCATCCTCGCCTTTGCAACCGCTCCAATAGCAACTTAAAGAATGACCCAAGATCGAGGGCTCTAGAGGCGTTGTCAGCCTCATCGATTAGTATCAGAACACCATTGTAGTGCGCATTAAAAAGCTCCATACCCTGGATTTGGCTACATACTCTTTCGACAGTTTCCGCCAAAGAATAAGCAAATCTCTCAAGCAATGTTTCATCGGGCTTGGAACCGTCAGCTGGGCTTATTCGAAATCCGCTTACCTCAAGACGCTGGAGAAAAGACCAGGTGTCAGATAAGAATTTTCTCGCCTTCTCTGAATTACCCAATTCCTTCTCTAGCCCCAGCTCTATTTTCTTTACGAGCCCCAATTGGGTTGTATTCTGATCAATGTCGGTATCTATAACCAAGAAATTGAATTCGTTTTCATTGACGGGGATCTCTCCCCTCGCTACAAAGCCCAGGTAATTCATGATTGATGACTTACCAATGCCTCTTTCACCGGTAATGAGGAAATTTGAGGGTTGCCCGGACCTCGTCTGGAATAAATACGATTCGAGCCTTAATATTTCATTCAGCCGACCTACAAACATCCCGGGGTTGACAGGGTAATTCGGATTGAATGGGTTAATTTTTGGCATTGCTCGAATCTCCTAATAATAAGATATCACCATATCTGCTGGTTTCAACTAGGGATTACATGGAATTAATTCTATACAGTACCCCATTCGGGCGGGTAAAAGCGTATGCGTGATAGTTTACCAATGCTCAATACTATCGTGTTTATATGATGTTATTCTGTGTGTTGAAATATCCCTACAAAACTGATCCCATCGACGTATCCTAGACTTGACAGCCTGGCCGCTACCAGGCCATTCATTGAGCTGATAGCGGTTCCAGTCAATCTGGATGAACGATCAAGCCCAGTCAAGCTGGATGGAGGACTGGACGAGCGGTCTGCTGCAGTGGCTTAGGAGCCACACAAATGATTATTGATCGAAAAATTTTGCGACTTCTTGATCTGTCTCTCTTGTGGCGGCTGACAGATCGAAAATCGCACAAATCCCCCCACTCTCCCCACGATAGTCCTTATTCTGTTCAAAAACCTCTAGTAAGCTATATTCAGTTCTTTTCGCAATTGCTACAATCACTTTTCTAACGAATGACTTTTCTTGGTCTGCACCTAACACATACAGTCTTTCAATGTCATTATTTGCATGGTAAAGGGCCTTATTAACATAGGTATCGACACGTCGCCATGGCATGGGTTGCGCAACAAGAAGGAAACCATAGCTCGAGATCTCACTCTTCCTATCCCACAGCTCATCGGGAGAATTTGGATATTCATTAATGAAGGAAGCTATATGATTAACGAGTTCCCTCAGTTCATCAACGATTTGACTTCTTAGAGGAGAATAACGGACTCTCTTGGCTAGGTCAGCAACTTCACGAATATATACACCAGTGAAATAGCCTCGACTATCCATAGTGCTATAGTGGCCCAGATAGTAGGCTATTTCTTCGTCAACTTCAATCGCCGTGTCTAGATATCGTCTTTCGAAGTCACTTAAGGCGTAAGGATGTCCTTTCGAGATTGTCCGTCTTGAAAGTTGCAGAACAGCAGCTTTCCGTGGCAAATGAGGTACTACCTCTTTAATCCCCCGAAACATCGCCTTCTTAAAAAAGTAGT
>JAUWGG010000054.1 GCA_030606525.1 Methanobacteriota archaeon
TATCGAGGATTTGAACATAAAAAATATGGTTAGAAATCATTACCTATCCCAATCAATAAACGATGTGGCTTGGCGAAAGTTCGCACAAATGCTATCTTATAAGGCTGAAAGTGCTAATAAATTAGTAGTGCGAGTTGACCCAAGGAACACGTCAAAAGAAAAGAATTATGGTAAATTAGACCGTGATTATAATGCCTCACTGAACATCCTACAGCGAGGCTTATCGGGGCAGGGATTGCCCTTAGTGCCTGTGGAGATTGAGCCACTACGAGAACTTATACAAGTTCCCGCAAGCTCGATTGTTGAAGCAGGAAGCCCACAGGCTTTAGCCGTTGGGTAGTTCACAAAAGGATATTATGCATATGCTGGCTCAGCACTGAATAATTTAGATGGTCGGATAGGTCATCATTTAAAAATTAAAAAAAAGCTGCATTGGCATATCGATTATTTGCTTAATAAAGCGAATGTTGAAAATGTGTTCTTTAAGGAAGGAGAGGAAAGAGAAGAATGTGGATTTGCGTATGAATTGAGCAGGCATTTTCAATCCATAAACAAGTTTGGTTCAAGTGACTGCAATTGCAAAAGTCATTTGTTCTATAGCGAGGATCATTCAGAACTACGCAGTGCCATCATGAGATTGGATACAGGTGAATATGAATATAAACCTGATTCACATGTTTGAGACGGAGGTCACAAATTCGACCTGTTTTACCCCTTTGATCTTTCGAATGCTTTGAATTAACTGTTTGATGCGAGAGCCAGAGCCTTTTACGATGTATACTTCCAAGCAATTGGTTTCATCTAGATGTGTGTGCAGCATGGTATGAATTTCCTCATAGGTATGCTGTATTTTCAATAGATCATGTTTTGGTGTCTCTTTACTATGAATCAGTGTTATTACAACCAAATTCTCCCCAAGACCCTTTTCCCATTCAGACTCGTTCACAAAGCTCCTGATCACATCTCGGAATGCCTCGGACCTTGTTGCAAATCCCTTTTCCCCAAGCACATCATCGAATTTTTTTAGAAGATTATCGTTTATAGACAAACTCACAATCGTCATCTTATCTTATTAAGAATTGAATTGAAAGTATTTAAATATTATTAAGAATGAAGAAAGTTTTTAATATAATATTCTAATATGAAATCACGATGATAGTAGAATTGGGTGGGTTAAACCTCCTAGCAGCATTCATTTTAGGGTTGGCTCATACTCTAGAACCTTGTGAGGATAAAGCGGTAGTCTCATTTCTAACGCTCTGGGGAAGCGAGAGATGGAAACAAGGGATAATGCTTGTGATCTTGTATGGACTTGCAATGACACTTATCAATACCGTCCTTGTCGTAATTTTTTGCATGATCGGTGCAGAGTATATAGAGGGTATTGGGATTTATCTTGCAGTTGGTGCAAGTATCATAATGATAATTTTTGGGATTGTGATGATCTGGGGCAAACATTTCCCACATTTTGCACATCTGACCCATCATCATGGAAAAGATGGGAAAGTATGTGAAAAAACACTCCTTCTTCCCGGTAAAGAACGAACATCTACCGTGTTCCTATTAGGTGTGATCAGAGGAATTCCTTACTGCCCAATTGAAGTTGCGGTTGTGCTCTGGGCGATCTCGATCGGCAGCGTTTTGGCAGGTGCATCAGTGATGTTCGTGTTCGGAATTGGCACCACGATAGGATTAATCCCATTGGGATTCATCATGGGCGGTATTGCTCAGAAAGCTAAAAAAACCAAATACGAAAAGTATATACCCACTATCTGCGGATTGGCATTTATAATATTCGGGATCGCACTGATAATAATGCATATCCTTGGAATCGCGCATGGACATTAAAACTGAAAAGGTGATGGAAGGGCACAAATCTTAGAAAATACTTAATATACGATAATGAATATTAAGTAATTATATGGCAAAGCGAAGAAAGAGCAGCGGAAAACATCACAAGAAGGATATTTCTGAGATAAAAAGTAAAAAAGGTGAAGATACATCCGCGCGAAAATCATCACGAAAAGCATCGAAGAAGAAGATAAGTGGGAAAAGGATTTCTACTCCAAAAATAGGATACCCAATACTAATTATAGTGATAGTGGCAGTATTAATCGTTGTAGTAACTGCTTTTTTCTTTTATCAACCCGCACCTGCTCCTTCAAACCATTCAAATGGAAACAACGGAGATGACATTGGTACGAATATTGGTCAAACCGCTCCGGATTTCACATTGACAGACATAGGTGGCAATGAATTTATTCTGAAGAATTATCGAGGAAAGATTGTAATTTTAGATTTTATGGCCATACGGTGTCCTCCATGTGTACAAGAGATGGGGGAACTCAAAGAGATTCGTCAAAATTATTATAGCAAGGGAGTAAGAATCATATCGATTGATATAGACAGTCATGATAGTGTTGATGATCTTACACAATTCAAAAACGAATATGGTTGTGATTGGGTCTTTGCAACCAATGGACGCAGTGTATGGAGCGTATATGGGGCATATCAGGATGCACCAGCGATCCCAACATTATATATCATCGATAAAGATGGAGTTGTTGCTTATAGAAATCGGGGGCTCACGGACTATGATATCCTCTCATCGGAAATCGATAAACTTCTATGACATCGATTGTTAGGGTAATTTGAAAATTCTAATTTGAAAGCAGTAATATGAGCTAGAATATTTGGAGAAAAAAAAATGGAGAAAAAAATCAAAAAGAAGTACTCAGATTTTTATAAAACCAAATTTGGAAAAAAGATATTGGAGAAGGAATTAGACTATATCCTGAAGGAATTAAAAGATCGCAGAGATGTATTAAGCGTGGGATGCGGTCCTGCTTTTCTTGAAAGCGAACTTGCCAAATTGAACCCCCACTTGAAGATCGTTGGATTAGATATCTCGAAGGAAATGCTAGAGGATGCGCCAAACTCAATACACGTAGCTTTAGGTGATGCAGAGTGCATGAGGTTTGAGGATAACTCTTTCGATGCACTGCTATATGTGACATCGTTAGAATTTATTGAAGATTACAAAAAAGCTGTAAAGGAAGCGTTCAGAGTGCTTAAGCTGGGAGGCAAAGTTATTGTCCTTATGCTCAATCCAAAATCCCATTATTTTCAACAAGAATATAACGATAAAGGATCGTACATTCGAAGGAATATAAAACACATCGATATCGAAAAATTAGAGAGGTTTCTTTCCCATTATTTTTCCCTAAAAACAGAGTACTTATTAGGGATCAAAAATGAATCTATATTCGATACTGCAAATCCAAAATTTGCAAGTTTGTATATCGTTAAAGGCATCAAAAGATCGAAGGAGTTGAGGGAATTTAAATGAATGATTTACTAATCATATTGTTATTAATATTCTTCGGACAAACGCTTGGTTCGCTGATTGGTTTAGCTAAGAAACCCAGTAAAATAATACTTCACGGTGCAATGTCCTTTGCTGCAAGTATGATGATAGCTATTTCCTTTATACAATTGATACCGGAGGGACTGGAAATAGCACCTTTGTATATAATAGTGATCTCATTTTTTGCTGGTATTGGCATAATGATGATCGTAGATCGTACATTGCCTCATATAAATCCAGAGTTCCTAAAAAAGGAAAAACCATCTGTAAAAAAATCAGTAACTATGTTGGTTATCGGTATTGCGCTCCATAATCTGCCAGAAGGTTTGGCGATTGGCGTCGGTTTTGCATTAGCATCGGAATTAGGAATTGCCATCGCATTAGGTATCGCAATTCAAGATATCCCTGAGAACATTGCAACAATAGTTCCACTGTATGCTTTGACTAAAAAGAAGGGGAAATCATTTGCGATACTCGTAACCACTGTTCTATTTGAAGTGGTTGGATTCATCTTGGGATTCTTTATCCTTAAAGATACTTCGTCACACCTCTTAGGAGCTTCATTAGTACTTGCAGCAGGATTTATGGTGTATATCTCTGTGGAAGAACTGCTGCCTGCAGCGCAAATAAAAAAATATCCTAAATTAGCAATTATCAGTATGATCTTGGGAGTTGCTTGCGTGGTGCTAACTAGTTTAATATAGTGGATATATATTTCCCATCAAAAAGAGGTGTTCAGAACGAAGACAGTATATGGACCTGTACCCTCATGGCGCCTTGGTCGTTCATTGGGCGTTGATGTTGTGTGTAGGGAAAAAAAGGTTTGTTCATTCGATTGCGTTTATTGTCAATTAGGACCTACAAAAAATAAAATTAAGGAGAGGGAAATATTCGTTTCAAAAGAGAGGATAAAAGAAGATCTAAGTGAAGTTATTGGGAAAATTGATGCGGATGTGGTTACTTTCTCAGGTACTGGAGAGCCGACCCTTGCCAGCAATTTAGGGGAAATAATAGATGTGGTTAGGGAGTATACACATTTACCCTTAGCCGTTCTAACAAATTCGTCCTTCATGTTTAACAAGGAAGTACGAAATGAACTAAAAAAATTGGATATTGTAGTAGCCAAATTGGATGCTCCCAACTCCAAGTTGTTTCAAAAAATAAATCGACCTGCTGAAGGGTTGAAGTTCAATGATATTTTAGAGGGGATCAAAGAATTTCGAAGGGAATTTAAAGGAAAATTGGCATTGCAAATGATGTTCATAGATTTGAATAAGGGATATGCTGATGAAATGGCTGAGATCGCCGAAGAGATAAAAGCTGATGAGGTTCAGATAAATACTCCACTTAGATCCAGCCCAATAAAACCCTTGAATGAGAGGGAGATCGAGAAGATTGAACGAAGTTTTCTTCATTTGAATGCGATATCTGTTTACAAAGAGAAAAAGCCAATTACCCATGTTTATGATCAAGAAGAAGTGCTGAGACGGAGGAAAACCGTAAGTTAAATTCCAAATAAAGAAGTATATAGTAAAGAAGGTGAAAATGTGAAAACAGCAGAAGAATACATTAAAAGTATAAAGAAAATGAAAGCAAATGTTTACCAGTTTGGTAAGCTCATTGAAGATGTGACAAGCCATGGAACGACAAAATATACGATCAAAGGGATAGCAGAGCTCTATCGCTTGGCTTTAGCGCCAGAATATGAAGAGATTATAACCACTTCATCCATTCTAACTGGTGAGAAGATAAACCGTTATCTATCGATCATGCAGACGAAGGAAGATGCCATAAGAAATACCTACATCAAGCGATTAGCTTTTCAAAGAACTAGCAGTTGCACTGGGGCAAGATGCGCTGGTTGGTCATGCATAAACAGTATGTGGGCAACCACGTTCGACATGGATAAAGAACTTGGTACTGATTATCACGAGCGGTTCAAGAAATGGCTGCTTTTTGCTCAAAAGAATGATATTGCCATCGCTGGTGCTTTAACTGATTCTAAAGGCAATAGAACGCTGCCGCCTTCAAAACAAGAGGATAAGGATATGTCGCTCCATGTTGTCGATGAAAATGATGAAGGGATCGTTGTTAGGGGAGCGAAGGTTATGATCTCTGGTGCTTGTGCTGCTAATGAGCTATTTATTTTACCTGGCTCAGGATATAGAGAAGATGATAAGGATTATGCTGTCGCTTTTGTGATCCCTCGAGATACCGAGGGACTAACGATCATCGAGAACAGAAGATCTGGAGATAAAAGAAAGCTGGAAGAGGGATTCGATAAAGGATGTGAAGCGGGCGGCATCACAGAAGGATGGTTGTTCTTTGACGATGTCTTCGTTCCCAAGGAAAGGGTGTTCATGTGCAAAGAATTTAGGTACTCCGGTCCTGCTGTTTACAGATTTGTCTTGTGTGAACGGGCGACGATGGGCGGTTGCGTTGCAGGTCAAGGTGATGTTAAGATAGCTGCCGCTGTTTGCATGGCCCATTGTAATGGCCTCGGTACAAAGCCTTTGATCAATAAATTCATTGAGATGGCCATAGATAATGAAACATTGTATGGAGTGGGTGTGGCTGCCTGTGCCCTTGGCAAAAAGCATCCTTCAGGTGTTTTTATTCCTGATCCATTGCTCTCAAATGTTTCAAAGGTTCATGTATCCACAATCCCTTACGACACATCGGTATTATGCCAGGAGATAGCAGGTGGGATTGGAGAGGTTGGATGCATCCCTTCCTATGCGGATTTCATGGACAAAAAATTAGGTCCTCTCGTAAAAAAATATCTAAAAGCTGCTTCCACTGCTGAAGCCAGAATGCGTACTGCCAGATTGATCGAATACACAACTATAGGTGTAGGTGTTCCTGGATGCATGCACGGAGGCGGTTCACCAGATGCTGCAAAGCTCCCAATGCGCAGGCTGCTCGATCTAGATGGGTTCTATCTTGAAATGGGAAAACGCTTAGCTGGAATCGAAGATGATATAAAAATTGATATAGCAAAGAAAAATAAGAAGTAATGATAGAATGTGAGTTAAAATATCTGAATGTTGCTCACCAACATGTTTAAATATAAAATCGAATATTCGGGGAAATAATTAAGAGGGAGAAGTATGGAAGAATCCTTGTGCGGCGTAGAATTTCTTAAGAAGGCAAATACATACCTAGCGAGAGTGCAGAGTGAATTGGGAGGATTGAGAGAGTACAGAAGTACTACATTCGAAGAAGTGCTTGAACAAGTGATCATCGATCTCCAAGAGGAGTTTGAGAGTACAGCATAGTATCTATTGTATGCGATTGTAAACTCTGGATCAAATACTTCCATTTTTTTAATTTCAATAAAACATGTGATTGATGAATAGCTTGCTCATCCATTTTCAATGCTCTTTGTCTTCAAAAAATACATAAGCAACAAATCCTATACCTCATCGGTGGATACTATGAGTTTAAAGAGTGGGGATCCTGAGTACGAAAATCTTATATCTACTTACTATGGTAAGAA
>JAUWGG010000222.1 GCA_030606525.1 Methanobacteriota archaeon
CATATACAACTTCAATTGTTTTTTGCATTTTTGGCAACACTCCCTTCTTTATATTTTCATAATTTAAGATATTATTTTTGTATATAAAACCCTTTTTGCTACCAAGCCCCTCCTCTTACCATTCAACTTTTAATTCCTAATTCGTAATTCACCATTTATTCTTCCCACTCAACCCAATAATCCCCGTCCTCTTCTACTATCCTTATCTTATCCAAATCCTCTGGACCCTTCAAACAATACTTCAATATCTCTTTTAACTTCTCTCTTTCTCTCTCCATTTTCTTGTTTTTATCAACTTGAGAATAACAGCAGCCATTGCACCAATTCCAGCACCCAAATAAAGAGCGAAAACTACAACAAAAGGATAATCGCAAAAACGCATCGCAATAAACAAAGGAAGCCCTAAAGTCCATCTTGCTATCTCGCTTGCAACCCCATACTGGTAATACACCTCCCCAGAGTAAAATCCCATACCAAATATGTCCATTGCAAGAAGCACGCTAAACAAACCATAAAACAATCCTATGACAGCCCCTTTTGCCATTGTTGCTATCCCATTCGCAAATACCATTTTTTATTTCCTCTATCTACTGTACTTGTTTACCGCTGAGCCCGCAGAGAACACAGAGGGTCAGCGTAGGTGCGTAGGTGTGAGGTTTCAGGTTTGAGGAGTTTGGTTTACTCACACCTGACAACTCACAACTCACACCTCATACCTCATACCTTCACGTCATCTCCGCGCTCTCCGTGATCTCGGCGGTAAACACCCTCTGCTTTCCAATCATAAGGATTGAATTCTGAAGGCGGGATATACATTATGTCAGCATATCCTTCTTTTAGCAATTCGGCATTCAAATTTATCCACGTTCCATTAGCATCAACATTGACATAAACAACCGCTAATATACGATGATATTCGTCATATTGCTTGCAATCATCTACATCAAACTCAACTTCTTTCCCGAAACACGTTTCATTAACGAATTTCTTTGCCTCCTCATATCCTGGTTCACCTTTTTCTGATGTATCTACACCAACAAGGCGTATCCTTTGAATATAAGCTCTTTCAACCGGAGAAATGTCTATTGTATCGCCATCGACTACATATGTAACAGTTCCATTTCTCCTTTTCCCTCTCTCAAGCCTTTGTGTCTGAAATATCCAATCTGTATCTGAATCAGTATCTAAGCAGTCTGGATCTCTCATGCAGAAACGATTACTGCCAGCACCCCTGCCATTGGGCTTTTTACCTTCGTTATCGATACTGTTGCATGTTCTATCTATTGGATAATCCGAAGAATTTAATAGCGTAATGTTTTCGTTTTCATTTCTCAAAAATCCGGTAGAACAAGTAAAGAACCAATAATCCTTTGATGCTATTTCAGTTCCTTCCGGTATCGTAACTGTTTTCCCGCCGCCATACCTCGTCTTTAATTTCCAGTTGGTTAGATCAATCGTTTCATTTGTAGGATTATAGAGCGCAACCCATTCATTACCCTCATCTTTTCCCGCTGGGTTCTGGTCGAATGCGTATATCTTCACCCCTGTGAAATTAGCGATTGGTTCTATTGGAGGCGGAGATGTTATCGGAGATGGAGACAGAGATGGTGTTGAGGGTGAAGGAGAAGGTGGAGATTTTGTTGGTGGTTTACAAACTTTACAAGGGCGATAGCCCGCTGCTATCGCTTCTTCCGGCGTATCAAAATAAATCAAATGCTCAGGCTTAATTTTTTTTGCATAACGACACGAGGGATAATGATAAATATTGGATTTCTTACTGCCAACGAAATAAGATGATGCACTTACCTCTCCCGTTGGGTTGTGATCAAATCCGTTTATTTCAACACCCACGGACTGGACTGGACTGGACTGGACTGGACTGGACTTCGCAAGGCTCATTAAAGGCGAAGTCAAAAGAATCGCCGCAAAACTTCCAATTAT
>JAUWGG010000055.1 GCA_030606525.1 Methanobacteriota archaeon
CTTTCCATCCCGTTCCTTTGCTGGGAACGTGCATTAATACGCTGACGGTTGAATCCACACCTTTCTCATCTATTCCAATGATCCTCAAGACCTTAAGTGCTATGCCGCTAGGGATATGGTCGATAACCGTACCATTCTTAATTGGTTGAACCTTCAATTCCTTCATTCAACGGCCCCCAATACTAAACCTAACAGAGCCATCCTTACTGGTACACCGTTGAAAGCCTGTTTGAAGTAAAGAGCATGAGAGGTAGAATCCACCTCCGGTGAGATCTCTTTCACTCTTGGCAGTGGATGCATTACGATCAGATCTTCTTTAGCTTCACTAAGCATCTTTATATTAATTTGGTATGTACCAGCAACTTTCTTATATTCCTCTGGATCTGGAAAACGCTCTTTTTGAATCCTCGTAACGTACAGTACATCTGCTGTGGGGATAACATCTTCCAATGAAGTACTGACCCGGGTCAATAATCCTTTATCTCCAGCATAGTCAACGATCTCTTTGGGCATTTGAAGCACAGATGGGGCAACGAATGTTAGATTAGCCCGGAGCATCGTTAACGCATAAGCCAGGGAATGAACGGTCCGTCCATATTTTAAATCTCCAATTAGGACGACATTTTTCCCTTCTATTTTTCCTTTTTCTTCTTTTATTGTGAACAGATCCAAAAGTGTTTGAGTTGGATGCTGACCCGCACCATCGCCTGCATTTATAACAGGCTTTTCTGAAAACTCAGCTGCTAACCTTGCCGCTCCTTCATGTGGATGCCTGAGCACTATTACATCAGAATAAGATTTTGCCATTCTAACTGTATCTGCCAACGTTTCACCTTTTACTAAAGATGTACCTCCTGGTTCAGAAAAACCTATTACCTTTCCCCCAAGGCGGGACATAGCGCACTCAAAAGATAATCTGGTTCTTGTACTCGGCTCAAAGAATAATGTAGATAGGATCTTCCCTGATAATATATCGCTCTTTTTCTCCCCTTTTGCTATGGGAAGCATCTCTTTAGCTTTTTTTAATATGTAATTGATTTCGTCCACAGAAAAATCGCTGATCGATACAACATCTATTCCCTTAAGTTTCATATCGAGTGTTGGTAAATGATGTACATGGTTATAATATTAACTAATTTATTCATGATTATAAATCTCTATAGATCTCATCCGCGATAATACCAATTTCCTCCGGGCTGAGTTCTTCAACCCTTTTATCTTTGTAGGGTATATGCTGCACGATCGATTTCATTGCCTCCTTGTCCTCGGCAAAATTCTTCCACCCCATTAAAAGTGAATTCTGGATCTTCTTTCGTCTGTGGGAAAAAAGAGTTTCCACTACCTTAAAGAACAGCGCTTCATCCTTCACTTTGAATATTGGCTCTCGCGGGGTAAGTTTAACGACAGCAGAATCGATCTTTGGCTGAGGGTAGAAGGCTGTTTTTGGCACGTATTCCAAGCGCTCACATTCTCCTCTATAATAAACATTGACCGATAATCTTGAATATTCTTTGCCTTTCTTAGCCACCATTCTATCAGCGAATTCCTTTTGATACATCAGGATTGCATACTGGAAGTCATGCGCTAAAAATTTGAATGTTATTGGTGAAGAGATTTTATACGGTAGATTGGAAATGATCTTATCGAAGTAAGGAAAATTGATTTTTAAGGCATCCGCGTTAATCAATTCGATCTCATCTCCGAATTCATTCGCTAAGTATGAGCAAAATTTCTTGTCCTGCTCTACTGCTATAACCCTTTTAGCTTTTTTAACGATGTGCTTCGTAAGTATACCTAAGCCTGGACCAACTTCTAGGACAACATCCTCTTTATCAATATTTCCGTGTTCTATTATCTTGTAAGCGATGTGCTCGTCGATCAAAAAATGCTGGCTTAATCTCTTGGACGGACGGATATTGTATGTTTTTAAAATATCCTTTACATCATCAATCCTCATCGTGCCTCTATTTCGCTACGAAGATATGATATTTTTCTTTGGAATTGATCAACTCTGTTTCTATCCTCTGAGCAATGAGTTTTGCTGGGTGATGAAGTGAGCTTACCCGTTTATCTAGGTCTTTGAAACTGCTGAATTTTTCTTTCTTTCTTTCATCAATGATCGTCCACATGGATTTTTTTCCAAGACCGGGAAGCAGTTCCAACATATGAAAACGAGTGGTTATCGACTGCGCTTCATTGTAAAATCTTATGAATTTTTCTTCCTTCTGCTTCACTATCTCCTGAATAACGTAGGGCAATTCGCTCTGCGCAGCATTCGTTAGATCATTGTAACCAATTCTACGTTTAACGTGGAGTATCTTCAATCTATTCTCGATATCCTTACCTACGTATACCCTCTCACCAACGGTTAATTCAGCATCAGGTTTTGGTATCAATTCAAATAATTTGAATTCATCTTCACCCAAGGCCAGCGCTAAACCCTCACGTTTGAACCCCCTCTGCGGATGCCCTTGTGGTAAATAATCTAAAATGTATGCAAAATCTTCCATATCTCGCCCTCTCACAAATATTTCCTGACAGTTTCTAAAATCTGCTCAATATTTTCGCTTTCAAGAGTAAATCTTGCCTTTGTAAAAATGATCTTGACATCATCAGGATGTGTTGGCAGGATGTCCGCTATCCTGGCAGCATTAACGCTCGAGACGAACTCGCACTTCTCCAATTCATCACGGAGCTTCTTGATTTTTCTATAATCCAATTTAGTGAATTGTTTGGCATGTTCAAGTGCTATCTTTTGCTCTGGAGAAAGCTCACGCTTTTTTTTCTCTTTTTCAAGAAGCGTTTTGACTTCACCAACAGTTAGATACTTGCCCTCTGCCATGTTTTCTCACCCTCCAAACTTAAAATACATTAGAATTTCTGTTTTTTCAGGTGCTCAGGCTTGACGATTACGCGCTTCATTTTGTTTCCCATTTTGACATCGAGGAGGAATGCATTGCCTTGAGTACCCACTACGGTTCCTGTTTTCCCATGAAATCTACTGTGGGGCTGACCCTTGTGCACACTGGGATCGATGATTATATTCGCTTTCTCTCCAGTTGTGTATGTCTGAAATGAACGAGTGATCGGAGACAGACCCCTCTCCCTGGGTCTTTTACTTAATTTTGATCTCGTTCTTCTCCTCAATCCTTTTGAGCTCTTCACCATACCTTCACTCACCTATTCATTCATATTATATTGGCGTTATTCTTCATGTATTTTAATCACATCTAATCTTTTCACTTCGCACTTCATACCCAATCCTTCTGCTAAACTGGGCCTTGTCCTTCCTTCATCCCCATGTACAAACTCCTTTATGTAGGTTCCTGCCTCTGCAGTTATTATCAGTTCAGCTTCATTCTCCATTTCGGTTAGTTCAGCTTTGATATCCAATATTCTCCTTTTTCTTCGCTTATCTGCCCTTCTATGGACAACTCTTAATGGAGTTTGTTGGGCTATTTCTTTTCCCTTAAATGCTTTAACTACTTCATTAAGTTTTTCCTTGTTAACCTTCTTTCCGAGTTCAACCAAAACACTGTATGTTTTTTGGCACCTCACGGATTTAATCGCTACAACCTCTCTTCTATCCGACGATCTAAGTTCCATTACCTCCACTTTCCCTTCAGCAGATCTATTTATCCTTTTTTGAATTGAGGTGTAATCTATGTTCCTTTTTATTGGGGTTTTTATCTCAATTATAAAGGGTCTCCCATTGCCAAGCATTTTTGCGTCTATGTCCTCTCGCCCCATACCATGGAAGGAATGCCCTTTGCCCATCGTTATCTCCATTACCTCTTTTGCAATCAATTCTTCCACACTTTCAGCATACATTTTTCCAGTATGGTTGCATAGTTCACAACCTTTGCCCAAGCAGTGTTTGCATGTCCATTTAGTTTGCGGAATACCCCTGATCTTTTTTAAGTAACGACCGTAGATGAATAAAGGGGCAACTTGAATTTCAACATCATCGTACCTGGTATCTATAGTTGCAACCACTTCCGGTCTTTCAAAATTGACCTCCTTTCCAACTCTTTTTTCAACCAGCTTCCCAACTTCTCTATTGATCTCTGATTTTATGGGCTCAAATTGCTCTACAGCCGCTTCACTCCACAGCGATTCTTCTCTTTCCACGATCTCAATATCTATCCTGCAGCCGATCAAGAAATTATTGAATTCCCAATCGTTTAACTTCTCCACGATCATCTCGCTGAATTTCTCTACTTCATTGAAGAGGTCGCTGCATAACCAACATTTTTCAGATATCTCCGATGAGTAATCAAAATGCTCTCGAATCAATCTCCCCCGTGTAGTGTTATCCACACCGTATCCCACTCTAGCGAATAATCTGCCGAGACAATGGTCGCATAACCTCCTTTCTTTCATGATGTTCTCGATCTTCGTATTTTTAATATGCTGTTCAAGCAATGCAGTTAACTCTTTCTCTGCTGTTTTCTCTAATAGATGTTCCATGCTCCCCACCATAAAAATTATTTACTTTGAATCTACCTGCAAACGCTCTCTGCAGTGTTCCCATATGAGCGAAGGTTCACCCTTTAAATGTGCCTCGTACCATATCTTGATCATCGCTCCTACTCTTTCCCACAACTCGTGGAAATCCACGTCTTTTGTTGGAGATATGAAAATCAAATAATCAGTTCTTTTCTCTTTTCCTTCCTGCAAACTGCACACAATTTTTAAGGTTTCCACGCCATGAAACGTATATATATCGCTCCTCAATCCATAATAATGATCGGCTCCCTCATTCGCCAACACTATCTCATTCACCTCTTTAAAGTTGAAATCCTCTCGCAGTACCCATTGTTTTTTTCCTTCATAATTTGCTATTTCCCATTGCATTGGTGTGAGCTTCAATTCCAAACCTAGATCGATTGCAAATCGTATCCAAATATTCAAAAAGAACTTGAAAATCTCCTTAACCACTTCACCCTTTTCATCAGTTTTCTTCATTGGACGAAATCGTTTAGTGATAGAATCAATTTCCTTATCGAACTCTCGTAACCATTCTCCCATGTTCCCAGATAGATAATGACAATCGCTTTATAAATATTACTACCTTGTTCAAGAATAAAATAAGGTAAAATGATAAGAGAAAGAGCGGTATTAGCACTTACTCTTACTTAGTCATGAATATCTCGATGGACGAGACATTTACTTTCCGACCTTCTTCCCCAGTTAATTCTTCTGTGGAAATCTGTATGTCCTTGACCTTCGCGTCTTGGATAAAACGGTTGCGAACGATTTCTGCCACATCTACTGCTCGACTAATAGACCGACCTCTTGCTTTCACAATCACTTCGTTGGATCCGCTGTTGAACTGGGTCACAACTGCCAAAACATAGTTCATTGCTGGTTTTTTCCCGATGAATACTGTATTCTCTTCTGCCATATTTAAGACCTCCATGTATACTGTCTAAAAATAAGATAGCACCAGCAGTATATATGTTTTTCGTTTTACGATGGGAAATCACAGTGATATTAAAATTTTCTGAACATGTAGATTATGTTGATAAAGAGTAGAACACGAATAAACGAATTGATACACTTTGTTAAGTAATCAATACAATCGACTTAAAAATTTAAACTGTTCTAAGAAATATTTTAATACTTAGTAAACGGATAATGGGGAGTAAAGATGCAGTTTGATAAGTTAACCATAAAAGTGAAATTACCTACCCTAATAGCTTGTACATTGATATTTTCGATGGTTATCCTGTCATTTATATGCAGTACGGCATCTCCTAAATCAACTTTTAAGGTTTTTACACGGTGGGGATTGCCTTCTTTTGAAGAGAATATAATGCTGAATTATTCTCCAAAAAATCCAAATGCATTTGAGCCAGTGATCATTACGATTGAGTCAAAACACGGTGATCTGATTAAAGGAGCTAATCTTTATTTGAACTGCACATTTCCAGATGGTAGCGAGCACTTTGGAGGAGTCCAATTCACTCCGTCCAATTCTGCTGTAATGAGCTGTGTGATACCCAATTATCCCGACAGAACGAGTTTTACCTTCTATGTAGCAGCCTGGGACGATTCGAACGAAGTGTTATATTCTAAGAATTATCAATATACCGTTAAGAGCAAGGACTCTTGGAAATACCCAAGTTTCGAAGAAAATCTATTGTTGAATTATTCTCCAAAAAATCCAAATGCATTTGATAAGGTGGTAGTGATAATAGAACCAAGAGATATCGAGGGTTATATCAAGGGTGCAAATCTATATTTAGTATGCAGGTTTTTAGATGGTTCTATAGATTCATATGGTTTACCTTTCATTCGTAAGAATGAGACTGCGATGGTCTGTACACTGCTCAAATACCCACCAAAAGCCAATATTACCTTTTGGGTGGATGCATGGGATACATATAATGCCTCATTAACCTCAAATAGATACAATTTCACTGTTGGCATACTGATATACGGTGAATACGATTTTGAGCCTTTCCCTCAATGGTACGTCTATGCAGCATATGGTGCAGTATCCCTTATCGCTGTCCCTGCAGTTGGATACTTCTATTACATGCGAAAAGAGGGAAAAAAGAGATTTGGTGAGTAGATAGTTGTAATGTATGTGGTTGTATGACTTCAGAGAAGCAAAGAAATGAATCAAGAACAGAGAGAAAAAAGCGTTTATTGAGGGCAGTTACTAAGATCTACAACAAGGAAAGGAGAAAACCGATCATTGTTAAGAGTTTTAGTTTTTTCATTTTAGGATTGTTCGGTGCTATATTCGCTCCTTTTTATCCCTGGTGGATGATTCTCGTGATAGCTCTAGTTGTTGGAGTTGTCTCCTACAAATT
>JAUWGG010000037.1 GCA_030606525.1 Methanobacteriota archaeon
GTAATTGAAGATTATGACCATCACGATAATATCTACAAATGGTGAGTCTGCAAATCGCAACTTACAATTCCATCGGAATTTTGGTCATAACGGACTCGCATAACATTCCCTAGAACCCTTCTTAACTTTAAAGCATTATTATCACCTCTCAATTAGGAACACCAACATATTGCTTATGACCAATACATCCAGATAGGGTATGAGCACTCAAAAACTAAGGAGATATGTACCTGCGTAAGTAATAGCATTTTGAGTAAGATTAGGAATCAATTCGATATTATAAATTCATCCAAAATGAATATATATGTACGTGTTTATACACCAAATTGGAATTATATCCACTTGTAGGAGGTTATAAATGACTGAAGAAAAGAAATATGCGGAACACGAATGCCATAAGAGGTTTGCAGTTAATTCGTTTAATCTGGTTTGGAGCCTTCATGACAAGAAAGATAGAAGCAAAGAAGAAGATGATAAAATGGTTCATGCTGCTCATGCATCTCGTTTTCATTGGGGCGAGATTGGAGCACCCGTTAATCTTGAGAGAGGTGAATGGCAGATCTCCCGTGTGTATTCGATTCTGAACAACCCTCGATCAGCGCTCTATCATGCTGAGAGATGTTTGGAAATCTGCAAAGATAACGATATTAAAGACTTCGACATCGCTTTTGCTTATGAAGGAATGGCAAGGGCGTATGCCGTTGCTGGGAATAAAACAGATTGCGAGAAATACATCAAGTTAGCGAAAGAAGCTGGAGAGCATATTAAAGAAAAAGGTGATAAGGACTTATTCTTCAGTGAGCTTAAAACAGTTCCCGGTTATAAATAAGAGGTAACTGACTGTTGTCTTATCTAATATTCTTTAGAACGTTAGATTTTATATGTATTTTAGACAACATCGCTTCCAAACTTCCTAACACAACAGTATATTGAGATAGAAAGAATATTCTTTATCTATCAACTAACCTCTTTAGAAAATAAATAGATTATCCATCCATTCGTAAAAATACCTATCCCCATTACCAATATTAGAAAAGGTAGCAAGATGAATCTTGTAAATAAATCTAGGGAAGCGAGGGAAGTACAAGTTACAAGATAGCTAAATATGCAATATAAAAATAGTAAGGTGGATGGAATTACTGTCCAAAAAACGCTTAAAATTATATTATTTTTTTCCAACTCACCATAGATTGGTAAAGAAAAAGCTAACATGAGTAAAAGAAGAGCGATAAGGGGAGGAAGGATGAAACCTACTGAGTAAATTGCAGTAAGATATTTATAATCTGGTTCGTAGGATGCTGCGCACAAAAGAAGGAAAAAGCAGATAGGACTGATAAAATTTAACAATAAACTAATTATTGAGCAATAATACCCGCAGAGATGATATTTACCTAAACGCTTCAAAAAAGATATTCTTCTAATAGACCAGAGATTTGCCAAAATAAGAAAAACAGGGATGATTATTAGCAGAGGAAGAGCGCAAAGTCTACTTTCTTTAGGACCATATACCTGACCCAGGGTTACTAAATCTCCTAGATCCTCAAATCCCCATAAAAGAAGAATAGAGCCGAAGGCTATGAATAAAAAGCCAATAATTGCGCCTATTTTAATAGCTGTTAATCCCAATTCTTTATACAGAATTCTTTTACTCTTAATTTTCTTTCTCCGCTCAATTTGTTCATCGACAAATCCATCAACACACTTTTCCATCTCCTTTTTCGCTTGCTTATTCTTAGGATCAATTTCTAAAACTTTATCGTAACACTCGACAGCATCTTCAAAAGATTGCATCTCTTTAAATAAATTCCCTTTTAACAGAAGTACCTCGCTTTTTTCTTCCTTTTTAAGCTTGAGTGCTATAGCTAAGTTGCAATTCTTTATTGCTTCATCATAATCTCCAGCTTCTTTATTTTCCCTAATTTTTTTGATAATTCTTTCATAGTTAATGCTAATCATCCTTTTCATCAATATTCCCTTTCATCTGCTCCCCGACGATCTTATCTGCCCTTTCTATGAAGACCTTTTCTTTTCCTTTTGGTATTGTAGCGCCGCTTGCTATCGTATGTCCTCCTCCAGTTCCGCCAACAGATTGCGCTGCTGTTCTGCACACAAATCCCAGATCCAAACCCTTTTTGACAAGATATTTTGTTCCTCGAGCAGACATGCTCGTTTTTTTCTTTTTAGGTGTCAGCACAAAAACAGGTTTTTTCTGATCTAAGAGATATTGCATTGCAATTCCCGCTTGAACACCAGCTGTTGATGACTCTTCAGTATAAAAAAATTGAACGTTCTTTTTGGAGAATGCTCCTTCCTTTTCTATGCGCATCAATCCTTTCCTGACGATCTTCTTATATTCATCTCGCAATTTTTTCGCATCGACTAGCGATCCCTTATGTCCCAAGCACAATGACAATCCCATCCCAGATCGATTCATTCTCCCGCATGCATCGGCGATATCAGATAATTCCTCAGCGAACATTCCTTTTTTGGTGAGCCAATATCTTTCCATGACCAACTGCTCAGCAGTTTCAATTCTTACCCCTTGTTTCAATAATTTTAGGACCAAAATGGAATGCAGAGCGCTTAATCGTTCATCGTTCAGTTCACTTATATTCGCATCAATATCCATATTGATCTGCGCAAGTAATTTCTCCACTTCCTTTTTTCTTCCTGAAACGCCTCTAAAAAAAGGATCTATTGAATTTGTTAACGCATCGCCAATTCTTCCACCGTTCAAATTCAAGCCAATTCTTTTCTCAATAAAGCCTCTTTCCAATGCCCCCTCTAAGATCATTTTATTTAAACTTCCAGGAGAATCAGGATATTGCTTATCTCCGATGCATCCTGCTAACGCATAAGCACATAGATCCCAATTATTCTCATCGAGCATTATGGCGAAAATAAAAGAAATAGAGGAAGCGCTGGCCTCATAAGCACCATCGATCCCAAATAGATGGGAATTGATCAGTACTGCCTTTTCCGTATCTCGCAAAGGAGGGTGATGATCGATGATGATGGCCTTTCCTCCCATCTTCTCTATCCTCTCGATCTGCGAACTACCCATATCACAAAATATAGTGAATTTATTACCCTCGGTCTTCAATCTTTCAAAGAAATTCGTATCTAAACGCACAAGAGAAGCGTGAAACGCTCTTCTCTTTCTCAGCAGTGCACTGCAAATGACCCCGGCAGCATTTATTCCATCTGAATCGTAGTGGGATATTACCCTTATTGTTCCTTTAGAGCTTGACAGAAGTGCTACTGCCTCATTAACCCTGTTCAAGAACTCTTTAGAAATCTGCGTCTGAATCGCATCACCATCGGATGGCATGCCCATTCTCCTCATTCGACCTGCAGCTCTGCAGCCTTAATTGAATATTTCCAATCTGCTGGCATCACACCATTTTTTTTGTAATAACGCAGTAATCGTCTGATCTTGGCTTCTGTCAGAGCTAAGCTTCGTTTATTGTGAAGATCATGGGAATTAACTTCTAGATGTGCATGCAGGTTAACAGCTTTTTTCATCAGATTTCTAATGTCCTCGGGAATATCAAATTTCACATCATTAGCTTTAAGAATTTGTGAAATGCTCTTCCCAGTAGCCAATTTAACATCCGGTACAGCATATTGGTCCCTCAGTTTGATACCAATAGCAGCCGTGCTCAAACCCTCATTTGCGAGCTTTACAGCTAACTTCTCAATCTCTGCTAAGGAAAGGGGTACCCATTCAGGGTTCTTCTTTCTATAGGGTCTTTTTGATGAGGATTTTCCTTTTCTTCGTGCATGCATTCTAGCCATATTCATCATCTAATTATCGTTCAATGAACGAAATGCCACAATGATTTCATACTACTTAAAAGTAGTGTATTTGACAACGACAGCTGCATGCGCCTTTTCATAGGGTGCCAGATCTATTTTCTCTAGAACCTTCAACTTCTCAAGTTCTAGTTCTTTTTCCACCTTCCTAAAAACTTCCTTCGGCTTAGCTGTCACATCTATGCTCCTCGATTTTATCATCATAATTGCAAATCCATTATTTTTCAAGAATGCGCTTATGTTCTTTAAGAATATGCCGGTTTGGTCTCTTTGAGCTATATCCTGATATATGATATCGACCTCTTTAACGTACATATTGTACGATTCCACTTTATTGGCGTCTGCCAATATGGGAAGCATGTTCTTTCTTTTTTCACAGAGCTTAACCAGATCTCGAAATACGCGCGGAGAAAACTCAATGCAGTACATCCTTCCATTTACAGCTATATCGGATATATGACTGGCTGTTGTACCGCTTCCAGCACCCAAATAAAGAATTTTACTCTCTTTTCGAAAAGGAAAGAACTTGGTACCTTTATGCAGCATTGCACATAATTTGCTTCTTCTTGGATTCCAGGTCCTATATTCTATCCCTTTGTGTGTTACAACATTCTCACCATACACCCTTGAACCCGGTGTTAAATTCTTCGTTAGGAAATGAGAGCCATCAGCATAGACATCAGTATATCTGCTTTGATGGATTGGCATGTATCATCGCATTATCTTTCTTCATTAAAAATGTTTTCGTCAATGTGTGGATTCCGCCATAGCTAAATCTCTTTCCCACTTCTTTTTAACCAATTCCTGTAAAATATCAATTTGTTCATCAGTTAAATGTCTGAATCGTCCCTGCGGTTTTAAGTATTCTCTTACAGGGATCATTTTTGGTTTCTTGTTTATCGTCATTTTTCCATTCTCGAATTCGTACAAGGTCCACATGCCACTCTCAACTGCCAACTTACCTATCTCCACGGTCTTACTTGGATCCAATCTCCATCCAGTTGGGCATGGTGCGAAGATCTGTAAGTATCTAAAACCTTTCATGTTCTTAACTTTCTCAAGTTTTTTGAGCAGATCCAAGGGATACGATATTGAAGCAGTAGCAACGTACGGAACATCATGGGCTATCATGATCCTGGGCACATCTTTTTTGAACCTCTCCTTCCCGGCTATCTTTGAACCGACGGGGGTTGTCGTGGTCCAAGCACCGAACGGTGTAGAACCACTTCTTTGAATACCTGTATTCATATAAGCTTCGTTATCATAGCAGATGTATATTATGTCCTCATTCCGTTCTGCTGCCCCAGATAATGCTTGGATGCCTATATCGGCTGTCCCGCCATCCCCAGCAAAGGCAACGACATTCACATCCTCCTTTCCCAGCTTGTTAAGCGCTCTTTTTATACCGGCAGCGCACACAGCTGAATTCTCAAAAAGAACGTGAAGATATGGTACTTTGAATGCATTTAGAGGATAGGTACCACCGAATACCAAAAGGCAATTCGCTGGGAAATAAGCACATGTATTCTTTCCAAAAACTTTCATTGCAATTTTCGCCATGATCGCACCACCGCATCCAGGACAAGCTGTATGCCCCTTTGTAAATAAATTTTCTTCAGGCAAATCCTTTATTTTAAGGCTCATGGAGTCACCCCCCTCGTGCCGATCCATACAACATCCTTCTCAACTTTACCAGTTTTTGCAGCTTCTAACGTTTTATCGAGCATGAGTTCAATGTCATCGCTCATAACATCCCTTCCACCCAAACCTGCAAGGAAGTTTATCATCGGTATCGATGTATGCCCGTAAATCGCGCTTTTAACTTCAATGAACGACGGTCCTCCTGAGCCAAAGGATATAGATCTATCATATACACCTATGGCCTTCGTTCTTTTAGCAATATCTATGAACTGTTCTATCGGGAATGGACGGAAGAAGCGCAGTTTAACCAAACCAACTTTTTTTCCTTTAGCGCGATATTCATCGATCACTTCTCGAGCTGTCGATGTAACTGTGCCAATCGTTACTAAAATAGCATCGGCACCTTCAGTTCTGTATTCCTCTACCATTCCATGATAGTTCCGACCGAACATCTTTGCAAACTCATCGTTCACTTCTTGTATCACCTTTTTCGCATTTAGCATACTTTCCTCGGTCTGATACCTTACCTCTTGAATGTATTCAGGTGGAGCGAAAGAACCCACTGTCATTGGATCATCTGGAGATAAATGAACATGCTCGGGTTTATACCTGGGTAGGAATTTATCAACTTTCGATTGCTCAGGGAAATTAACGGGTTCTACTGTATGGGATAAAATGAAGGCATCGAGATTGACCATTATCGGCAATAATACTTTTTTATTCTCAGCTATCTTGTAAGCTTGAATAACCATATCCAATACCTCTTGGTTATCTTCGCAATAGACCTGCATCCACCCTGTATCCCTTTGTGGCATCGTATCATTATGTTCTGCCCAAATACCTATTGGCGATGCTACAGTTCTGTTAACTACAGGCATAACTATTGGGAGATGACCTGCTCCTGCAATGAACAAAACCTCATGCATCAAAGCTAAACCTTGGGATGCAGTAGCTGTGAAAGCTCGAACACCTGTGGCAGAGGCAGCAACGCATGCACTCATCGCACTGTGTTCGCTTTCCACCCTCATGAACTCCGCATCCAACAATCCATCGTTCACAAACTCAGATGCGTGCTCAACAATGAAAGTCTGCGGTGTAATTGGATAAGCCGCTATTAGATCCACCCTCGAGAGCAGAGCACCATATGCAACAGCATAATTTCCAGTAACCATTCTCATCATCTTAATCACCTCACCATCTCTATTGCATTAGCAGGGCATTCGTTTGCACAGATTCCACAGCCTTTGCAGTAGTCGTAATCGATCTTTAATCCATTTGATGTTCTGCTGATACATCCCTCTGGACAGTAAAACCAACAGAACAGGCATTCGATGCATTTCTCTTTATCTATGATAGGTTTAAAGGTCCTCCAACTACCTGTCTTGTTCTCAACAAAACTTCCAGGACCTACTAAGCCAGCGTCAGTTTTCATAGCTCTCGTTGCCAGACCTAGTGGCAATTCCTTATAAGTTGGGAGCCATTTCTTCTCTTTTTTAAAAATTCTTCCTCCTTTGCATGTTCCAATTGCAGTTCGCTCATAAGCAGTTCTTGCTGCTTTTGCATTCTTTTTAGCGATCCTCTCACCAATTCTTGCGCCAAAAATATCCATTATTCCTTTTTCGATCGATTCTATTTTAACCAATCCAGTTGCCTTAGCAAAAGCACCCAACATGACGCTGTTCGTTATCGGTACACCCAAAACATCCAAAGCAATGGTTGTTGCATCTACCGTCGCTGTTCTCACTTCATTCTCAAGTTGGATCTCCTCTGGCTTTTTCGTGGAGTTTAAAATTGCCATACCGTCCTTCGATAGACCTTCAGCCACATTTATCAAATCTATGAGCTTGTCATCCAGAACTATAACATAGTCTGGTTTGTAGATCTGCGTTTTCCTGTAGATCTTGTTCGCATCAACACGGGCAAAAGCCAACACCGGCGCTCCCCTTCTCTCAGCCCCAAAATATGGGAATGCCACTGCATAGTTGCCTTCTATAAATGCTGCATCAGCAAGAGATTGAGCTGCCATCACTGCACCCTGTCCACCTCTTCCATGAAACCTTACTTCATACATTTCCTTTCCCCCGGCAAATGCCCGTATATAATTACATCAAATAAAGGTTGTGATATGAAATTTGTTTCAGTGTGTTTTAAATTCTTGAAAACTGCCGGTATTTCAACTCTATGAACTTACGATTTTTCTTTTTCCCTTCCACATTCCTTATACACATCGCTGTAGGTTTTCTTGCAAGAGTTACAATATCCCGAAGCATCGGAATAAATGGTGATATCGTTACTTCCACAGTTTCTGCAACTTAGCTCTTCTTTTGAGTAAGTTATTTCTAATTTTTCCTTCTGATCACCTCGTAATCTAAATATTTTAGAAATATCTATCTCTCTTGAACCATTAAGGTCTTTTCTTGCGTCACCTTCGCTTCTCATTTTCACCTCTTCTTTAAATAAACGATCGAGTTTAACTACACCAGCATAGATGATTAGGAACATGAGTGCAAAACATGGGAAACCTAGGAAAAGAACTACAGAATCGAGGTTTTTTGTCTCAGGGTTCATAGAAACAAGAAAAAATATTTCAATCCAG
>JAUWGG010000230.1 GCA_030606525.1 Methanobacteriota archaeon
AAATGAAATCCAGCTTACTGACTCTATTAAAATGCTGATGGAGAAAGAGGAAGTTTATGCTTATGCATTCAGAGGTAAGAGGTACGATGCGGGAGATAAGATTGGATATATAAAAGCAATCATAGATTTTGCTTTAGAACAAGAATATTTGAAAGAAAAAATTAGGAGCTATTTGCAAGAGAAGGGATATAAATGAGGCTCAAATACTAAAGAATTCCTTTATACTATCGACTACATACCGCAATTGTTCTTGCGTCATTTCGGGATAGATTGGTATCGATAGTATCTCCTTTGCTGCCTTTTCTGCAACGGGGAAGTCACCTCTTTTATAACCCTTATAACTGTAAGCAGGTTGCAAATGTAATGGTATGGGGTAATGAATGCCGCAACTTACATCTTTCTCTTTTAGAAAAGCCATCAAATCATTCCTTTTGTCTGTCCTTATTACATACATGTAATAGACATACTTGCAATTCTCAGTCTCGGTGGGAGTTCTCACTTCAGAAGGCAAGTTGTCAATGTAGAATTTTGCATGCTGTCTCCTTAGGTTAGTCCACTTTTCAAGGTGGGGAAGCTTCGCATCCAGTATGGCCGCCTGCAAGGCATCAAGCCTATAATTGTATCCTTCTATCTTATGTTCATATTTGGTCGTCCTACCGTGGTTCACAAACAACCTGATTCTTTCTGCCAACTTGTCATCATTTGTTACGACTGCTCCGCCATCTCCAAAACATCCGAGGTTCTTGGCGGGATAAAAACTAAATGTCGCGATATTACCATAATAACCTGGCTGGTGCCCCTTGAATTCGGCAGCATGTGCTTGCGCTGAATCCTCTATTATCGTTAGGTCTCGGTTCTTTCCAATCTCTCTTATCCGTTCCATATCCAGCATCTGCCCATAGAGATGAACAACGATGATTGCTTTTGTTTGTGGGGTTATCGCGTGCTCTATCTTGTCAATATCTATTAGGAGTGTTTGAGGGTCAACATCAATAAACTTTACTGTGGCACCAACATGAGTTATGCATTCAGTAGTCGCGATGAATGTGTTCGGTACTGTTATAACCTCGTCATCATGTCCAACTTCCGCTGCCATCAGGGCTAGATGGAGAGCACTGGTCCCGCTTGAACAGCCGATGGCATGTTTCGCCTTGCAGAATTTCGCAAAGTTTCTCTCAAAATTTTTGACGTTCTCGCCCATTATAAATGCTGTATTGTCTATAACCCTTTGTATTGCAGAATCAATCTCCTTCTTTATAGAAAGATAATTGGCTTTTAAATCCACTAGTGGAATCTTCATGTTTCCCCCTCTTTATATGCCTTTTCTCCTGTGGGGTATTTCAATTCGGAAACGTCCTGGGCAACTCTTGCTGGGTTTCCTACAACCACTTTGTTCTCGGGCACATCTTTTGTAACAACGCTGCCCGCACCGACCAAGGCATTTTTGCCTATCTTTATTCCCGACAGAATAGTCGAATTGGCCCCAATTTTTGCATCTTTGGATATGATAACACCTTTCAAGAATTCTTTGGACTTAGATGATTTTGGGAATGGTGCGTTAGTCAGCACTACGTTTGGGCCTATCCAGCATCCTTCATGGAGTTCGCAATATTCTGGAATGAATGCTTGGGAATGAATCCTGACATTATCCGCTATCTTGGTTTTGAACTCGACCGCAGTCTTTGTACCTATGCTAACCTTATTTCCTATAATATTTTCTTCCCTTATGCTTGTATGATTGCCACTTTGAAAATTGTTTCCTATAATAGTACCAGCATATATCACGGTGTGTGATCTTATGATGGC
>JAUWGG010000034.1 GCA_030606525.1 Methanobacteriota archaeon
ATTTTCTTCAGAACCTCGCCCCCCCCCATTGGAATATTTCCATTCTAGGAATTTTAATTACATTACCGTTATATATTACTTTCTTAATTTTTATTGATTTTTACTTCTTCATTGGAATGGCTAAATATTTTAATTATAATCATATAGAATGCCTAAACAACAAAATATATACCTAAACATGCTCATTATCCGCTAGGTGGCAATTTGAAAATAGAGCTTAGACCAATTGGGATAGTGCATTCTCCATACAAAGATAAAGGGGATGTTCCCTGCTGTCAAAAGGATAGATTAGAGGGAATTGGTGAGATCGAGATCTATGAAGAATATGCAGATGGTTTAAAAGATGTTGAGGGATTTTCTCATCTAATTATAGTTTTCATATTTCATAGATCTGAGGGTTACTCTCTGCATGTAAAACCGTATCTAGATAATAAGCTGAGAGGTGTTTTCGTAACAAGACATCCAAATAGACCCAATCCACTTGGTCTATGCATAGTGGAATTGATAGAAAGAAAAGGGAATAGGTTAAGAATCAAAGGACTTGATATGTTGGATGGAACACCGATCGTCGATATAAAGCCATATACACATTACGATGCAAAAAAGAACATCAAGATCGGTTGGCTGGAAGGAAGAGCGCGGGCATTGGAGGAGATTGACCAGAGCTGAGGGGATGTTATGGTTAAGAAGATTATGAAGGCTGTATTGGTTACAGGAGCATCAAGGGGAATTGGCAGAGCAACAGCGTTGGAACTTGCTGAGAATGGGTATGCTGTGGGTGTGAATTATAAGATCAATGAGGAGAAAGCAAATGATGTAGTGAGGAAAATAAAAAACAAAGGAGGTAAAGCAATAGCGCTGCAAGCGGATGTAGCCAATCCAAAAGAAGTTGAGGAAATGATTAAGATATTCATAGAGCAATTCCATGAGATATATGGGTTGGTGAACAATGCTGGTATTTACAAAAGGAAGAAGTTTCCCAAGCTTACTCTTGAAGACTGGGAAGAAACCATAAGAACGAATCTAACAGGTACATTCCTCTGCACAAAATATGCTTTGCCTTATATTGTTGGGGGAGGTAGAATAATCAATTTTGCTTCAGTGCTGGCACATTCTGGTTCCACTCAAGGAGCCCATTACGCAGCTTCCAAAGCAGGTGTTATAGGATTTTCTAAATCTTTAGCTCGTGAAGTGGGAGATAGAAGAATAACAGTGAATGTTATCGCGCCTGGAGCAACGGAAACAGCCATCATTGCAAACGATACGTCTGAAAAGAGAAAGGAGAGGGAGAGAGCTACACCTTTAGGTAGGGTAGGTAAACCAGAAGAGATTGCACATGCTGTAATATTTTTGCTGTCAAGTAGGGCTGAATACATTACCGGGGAGACAATGAATGTGAACGGTGGATTGTGGATGATCTAATTTTTTACTTTTGTTGTATAAAATAAAGGTGAGTTTCACTGTAATCTACATATACTTAGTTTACTTTACAGGTAGCGGTGATATTGTTCTAGAGGGATTGATGGGCTGGCTTGTGAATGGTATGTCGAACCCCTTGACATTTCTTCTAATATTCTTCGTTTACTGCGTATTGGCTGCAATTATTTTACCAATACCAGTGGAAATCGGTTTGGCCGGCTACGCAAAATTTTCTTCTCTATTTGGATTCTCTCCTTTCTGGAGTTTCACCATTTTAGCGGTTGTAATGGGATTGGGTAAAGCTGTAGGAAGTTCATGCGTTTTTATGATAGGTGTGAGGATAGAGGACAACGTTAGACAATGGACTCGTTGGGGGTGGTTCCAAAAACTGCTGAAGAGATCAACCGTATTAGTGGAAAGATTTGGATATATTGGATTGTTTGTTATTATGAGCATCCCGATAATGACTGATACTGTACCTCTTTACATATTCTCTCTATTGAACAAGGAAGGAAAAATATTCGAGATGAAGTGGTTTGTATTAGCAAATTTCTTCGCAGGTGCAACGAGGGCATTCATAGTGGGTATAGCTACAGTTTCGGTTTTGTATACATTCTGGTAGATCATTACTTTTTACTTCAATCTTATCGTTTCCAGGTTCATTGGTGCACGAGTTTCTATTCCAAATTTCTTATAAAGGGTACTTGCTAGATCTGCACATTTGAATTCTTCTCCATGTCCTATTATGATCCTCTCCGGCCTAGGTTCCATAGTACCAATATAATTTATAAGTTGTTTTCTATCAGAATGTCCTGAGAAACCATCGCACGTAGCCACATCCATGGCTACGTGCAGACTTAAACCTTTCCCGTGATGGCTTAATGTGATTTCACCCCGACCTCTTTGTATTTTTCTTCCTAGTGTACCTTCTGCTTGATAACCAACGAAAACGATTGCGCTTTTCTGATCCTCGCACCATGCCTTAAGATATTCCATAACTGGACCACCATTCATCATACCCGATGTTGCTAGTACTATGCACGAATCGGGGTCTATAGTTATTCGTTCCCGCATTTCGCCGCTGTCCACTCGTTTAAAGATCTCTGCCAAGAAGGGGTTTTCTCCTGTCTGAAATATCTGCGCTCGGAGTTTATTGTTCAAATATTCAGGATAAGCTGTATGAATTGCAGTAGCTTCCCAGATCATTCCGTCAAGGTATATGGGTACGGTTGGTATCTGCTCAGTACGCATTAGTTCTTCCAAAACAAGCATCACCTCTTGGGAACGTCCAACTGCGAACACAGGTATCAATATTTTTCCGTCTTTCTCGAGTGTTCTACCCACGATCTCCTTCAACTGATTCGCAGCTTCATGTCTATTTGGCTGCATATCATGGTAACCACCATATGTGGATTCCATGATAATGGTCTCCAATCTCGGAAACTTATTAGCAGCTTGATTGAATAGCCAAGTCTTTTCAAATTTTATATCACCGGTAAATGCTACATTGTACAAACCCTCACCTATATGAAAGTGAGCTATTGCAGAACCAAGGATATGACCAGCATTTTGGAATGTAAGGCGAATATCGGGGGAGATATCCGTTGTTTCACCGTATTTGAGAGGTATGCAATGTTTAACCGTTTCTCTAATGTGCGAAGAGTCATAAGGACTCTTTTTCGCCTCACTAAACGCTACTTTGATGTAATCTAACTGGAGAAGAGAACTTAAGTCTCTGGTAGGTGGAGTACAATAAATTGGTCCATCGTACATGTATTTGTACAACGCTGGTATCAATCCCGAATGATCTAAATGGGCGTGTGTTAGAACAACAGCATCCAGAGATTCCAAAGGCATTACCTCTGGTGCATTCAAGTAGGGCATACCATTATCTTCTGCTGAAACATCTATCCCGCAATCAATGAGTATCTTGCTTTCTCTGGTGGTTAAAAGACTGCAACTTCGACCAACCTGTCTGTACCCTCCTAAGGCCGTAACACGAACCCATGTCTCTCCTTCAGTCCTTTCTCTTGCTAATTTTCGTCCGATTTTCTTTAAAAAGTCTGTGTACTCATCATGAACTGATCGCAAGTAACGCCTGATCTCTCCCACTGTTTTAGATGGAATTGGCGGAGCACGTACGACCTTTGGCGCCCATCCTATCTTTTTCTTGATCTCGTTAAGCATTGCTCCCCGCTTTCCTATCACTAGGCCAGGAGATATAGCTTCAATCGTGACCTCGCCTGTATCATATTCAAAATAGATATCAGATATCTCTGCTTCTTTGGGAATAATCTCTCTTATCTCTTTTTCCGATTCCTCTACATCTGCTAATAAAGAGGGGTCAGGACGAATAGCTACCCTTCTCCTCAGCGTTTGAGCAAGTTGTCTAACAATATCATTATTTTCTGCGAACTTATCCAAACTTTTCGTATAGATAACAATAATCGGTCCCTCGAAATCAATATTTGTTATCTCTATATCGTCTGGGACTATTTTTATTACTTCCTTTCTCGCTTCGTTAAGAATACTCTCAATACTCATAAATTCACACCAATAATTTTTGTTTTGACTAGTACCTGCAGGTATGCGGTCGATATAAATTCGATTTATGTCAGTTTCATTTTCTTCTTTCTTTCCTCAATCTCCTCATCCGTTAATACTCGAAATCCCTCTTTGGTTATTATCGCTACATCGATCCCATTACCTGATGCTGAATCTCTTTTCATAGCTGCTGTCAAAGAACGAATCACCAAATCTGCTCCCTCGTGTATAGAAAGCCCTTCTTTATAATGGTCTTCTAACACTCCGAAAACCATTGGCGAACCGGAGCCAGTGGTTACATAGTTGTCTGGGATTGAGCCACCTACTGCATCCAATGAATAAACATGCGGTCCCTCAGAATCCACCCCGCCTATGATCAAGGCAACCCAATAGGGAAACATCCTTCTAGCGCTTAAGATATTTGCCATCAGTGTTGCAGATGCCTTTATGCTCATGGGTATCTTCTGTTTTAATTTGTATAATTCGACTTCAGCTGTGATATACCTCACTAGAACCTGCGCATCGCCTACTAGACCTGCTATCGCTAATCCTATGTTGTCATCTATCTTGAACAACTTTTTTGCCACTTTATGGGCGATCAATGTTCCCATTGTAGCTCTGTGCTCTGTTGCCATTACTACGCCGTCTTTGCATACTAAGCCAATAGTAGTTGTGCCTTTTTTCGCATCTAAACTCATATCTACCATAACACTGCACCTCTAAAAGGGTTAATAATCGTTCCTATCCCCAATACGGTCAGATAATTATCGAGGTATAAATGATGTTACTGGTATATAATGATTTCTGTATTGTTTTGCTTTGTGTAGAGCACAATTCAAATTGGAAATAAAGCGAAGTGCTCCTGTCGGGATTTCCACAGCCCTTATGCTGGTTTTTTGGGTTTGCATTCAGCACAAACAGGCTCTTTGAACCCGAGTGTTCGGCTTTCCCCAACACTGATGTTGCGAGAGGCCGAAATGATTGACCGATATAGCCTAAATGGAATTTAGGCTTACACCCTCATTCCATTCGGGTATATAGTCCGAACAGAGTTTAGACATACATCCTCGCGCTGTTCAGATGTCTACACTACAGGAGCTTCGCTTTCGAGAAAATACTTTTTTATTAATTAAAGCTTTGGATTTTGTGTAATAGCCGATTGTAATAAAACATTAAACAGTTATGTCGGCCACTGCCATGCCAGAATTTTAATTATAATTGCTGAGGCGATAGCCATGCCTATCACGATATAGGGATTTATTTTAAGCGCTTTTTCATCTTCTTGATCGAAATATCTGATCAATCCTGCTGCAGAGTGAAATCCTTCCCCTTTCTTATCCTTTGCCATTTTACCACTGCTCCATTTCTATTCTACATTCATTCTATAGTCAATGCGATATATATACATTTCGACGCTGATGCGGCTGACACAGCGCAAAGAGATGCTAAAAATGCAATCATAATATTTATAAACAATATTTGTTTTCCTTGAATCCATCAGGTGTTATTATGGAAAATGAGAAATTCGATAATTTGGCAACGGAAGCATTTGAGACCATTGTAAAAGAGAATCCAATTTTTGCAACAGGGCTGGGTATGCATGAATATGATCACCTTATGCCAGACGGTTCTTTAAAAAAGCAGTTAGAACATATTGAGATCATGAAACGCTACCTTCAAAAATTTGAAGAGTTCAATCCTCAAGATTTGTCGAATGATAGAAGATTAGATAGAGAAGTAGCTCTGCATATTTTAGAACTTTCTCTTTTCAATATGGAAAAACTAAGATTCTGGGAATCTATTCCTTTGGTACCAAAAATGGTGGGCGCTGCTCTATTTCTATTATTCGCGAGGGAATTTGCGCCGTTTGAACAAAGGGTAAAGAGCATTATCAGGAGATTAGAAAACACTCCCAAGTTCATTGAAGATTCTAAAAGTAAGATCATAAATCCCATCGAACTATGGACCGAGATGGCAATCGAGGGATGTGAACATCTACCTTTATTTTTGCAATTGATCTTGGAATTCTCAAAATCGAAAATAGATGAAGTGGATATGAAAAGATTGGAGAAAGCTGTTCATGAAACAAAAGAACAGATAGAGGATTACAAAGAATGGTTGATCAACGATGTGCTTCCAAAAAGTAAAAAAGATTATGCAATCGGCGAGGAGAAGTTCAAAGAACTCATAAAGCTGAGAGAATTGGGTTTAAGTGTTGAGGAGATTTTGTCATTAGGGGAAGAATACTTAGAATCTGAAAAAAGGAAATTAAAAGATCTAGCTATGAAGATTGAACCGGGAGCTGCAGTAGAAAATGTAAAAGACAGTATACGATCCAAACATCCGAAGAATTTTGAACTCGCACTTGATCTTTATGAACGATCGATAATCGAATCAAAAGAGTTCGTAAAAGAACATGACATCGCAACAATTCCCTCCAATGAACGATTAGTTGTTAGGGAAACTCCTCAATACCTCACACACACAGTACCTTTTGCAGCATACTTCTCGCCAGCGAAATTTGATGAGGAACAGTTCGGTATCTATATTGTTACGCCCACGGAAAACGAAGCGATGCTCAGGGAGCACAACTACGCCTCAATAACGAATACATCTGTGCATGAAGGTTACCCAGGGCATCATCTCCAATTGACATGTGCAAATAAAAATCCATCTTTAATAAGGACATTATGTAGGGCAATAGAGACGATCGAGGGTTGGGCGCACTACTGTGAGGAGTTCATGAAGGACATGGGTTATGATGATACGCTAGAAAGCAGATTCGTGCAAACACTGGACAGTATTTGGAGGGCGACAAGAATAATAATCGATGTAAAACTAAGCTGCGGCAAAATGTCCTTTAACGAAGCAGTGGATTTCCTTATTGAGCAAACAGGTATGGAGAAAAAAGCTGCAATCGCAGAGGTTAAACGGTATACTCAAAATCCTGCTTATCAATTGAGTTACTTGCTGGGCAAACATCTTATTAAAGACCTGAAAATGAGGGTAAAAAAGAGAATGGGCAGTTCCTTTTCGGATAAGTTCTTTCACGACACGATACTCAATGCTGGCAGTTTACCAATGAAATACATAGAGGAGATATTCGATGAAAAATTGAAACACTTAGAACGATAAAAGATATAGAAAGAGAAATACCATAAGGTTAATATCATTAAAGGGTGATTAGGTGAGGTGGTTGAGATGAAGAGTATTGATATGCTTGTAAAAAAGGCTTTGGAGTACAAAGAGAAAGGATTAAGTGAAAAGGAAATAGGTGACGAGCTGCATCTTTCACCACGTACTATTACTTGGCTCTTAACACGGGGCATGAGAGATAAGAAACCTCCAATAGACGTCAAGATCGGTTGGAGGTCCATAGGTGTATATGGGAGCCGGATAGGTTATATCTCAAGCATTCTATCAGATATCATAGTAGAAGAGTTGGATAAAAGAGGAGAGGAAGCTGATTCCATCCTTGGAGTCTCGATAAACGGTGTACCCTTCGCAACTTTGGTTTCGGAAGAGCTGGATATGGAACTCATGATATACAGACCTTCACCAAAAAGAAAGGGAATAGGGGCATTCAGCTCAAATTATGCTGGCGTGGAAGGAAAAAAAGTGGTAATAATAGATGATGTGTTGGATTCAGGTGAAACAGCAAAGGGTGCGATCGCTGCTCTTCAGGACAATGGCGGAACAGCTGTGTTGGTAGCAGTTGTTGTTAACAAAACGGAAAACGATGACATCGTTGGCGTACCGCTAAGAGCACTGATTCGCGCAAGGTCTATAGTGTGAAACTATGCATTGGTTTGATGAGTTATTTCAAAGGATTGAGACATTTTTAGGCAAAAAAGGAAATATAGTATGCAGTGCAGGATTATCTGTTTCTGGCTTGCAGCATGTAGGCCGCTTAAGGGGGGAAGCGATCCTTCCAAATGTGGTGGCAGAAGAATTAAGAAAAAGTGGGAAAGTAGTTGAGCAGTATCTGGTGTTGTATACACAAGATGCTTGGAAAGGTAAAGAAGGACAGCTCTCAAGATTTAAAAATGGAGAGGGAAAAGAATACATCAACCGAAGATTGATCGATGTTCCAGATCCAGAGGGTTGTTGTTCTAATTGGGTGGAACATTATTGGCATGATTTTGGTGGATATTTAGACAATTTCGCAAAGGATATTCAAATAGTTACAACGACCCAATTATATGCAACGAAGGAAATGAAAAAGATCGTGTTGGATGTTATAGATCGAAAGAAGGAAGTAGGAGAATTAT